>NZ_JAGHWR010000057.1:0-111902 GCF_017746155.1 Xanthomonas sp. D-36-1 | reverse complement strand
GGAATTGTTCAGGGCGGACTCTCTAAGCCGGCGTCGCAACGCCACTGCGGCAGCGCTCGTTTTATTCGGGACTCGCCACTACTGGACGAACCGTCGCGCCATGCGCCGCCGGTCGCCGGTTGGCACTCGCCACTCGCCACCACAGCGTCCCGCTTTGTTGGAAGATCCACCGCCACGCAACCGTCCAAATGCAAACGCCCCGCAAGGCGGGGCGTTCGTTTACGCAGGTACGCGTGGGCCGATCAGCGCTTGGCGCTGTCGGTGTAATCGCGCTTGTCGTAGCCGGTGTAGATCTGGCGCGGACGGCCGATCTTCATTTCCGGGTCGACCTGCTGTTCCAGCCAATGCGACACCCAGCCTGCGGTGCGTGCGATGGCGAACATCACGGTGAACATTTCCACCGGGATATTGAGCGCCTTGTAGATGATGCCCGAGTAGAAGTCGACGTTCGGATACAGCTTGCGCTGCACGAAGTAGTCGTCCTTCAGCGCGGCCTCTTCCAGCTTCAGCGCCACTTCCAGCAGCGGGTCGTTCACGCCCAGCTCGCCCAGCACCTTGTGGGTCATCTCACGGATGATCTTGGCGCGCGGGTCGAAGTTCTTGTAGACGCGGTGACCGAAGCCCATCAGACGGAACGAGGAATTCTTGTCCTTGGCCTTGGCCACGGCGGACTCGACGTTGTCGGCGGTGCCGATCTCTTCCAGCATCTTCAGCACGGCTTCGTTGGCGCCACCGTGTGCCGGGCCCCACAGCGCGGTGATGCCCGCTGCGACCGAGGCGTACGGGTTGGCACCGGTCGAGCCGACCAGACGCACGGTCGAGGTCGAGGCGTTCTGCTCGTGGTCGGCGTGCAGGATGAACAGCAGATCCAGGGCCTTGGCAACGACCGGATTGATCTCCAGCGGCTCGCTCGGCACTTCGAACATCATGTGCAGGAAGCGATCGACGTAGTTCAGGTTGTTGCGCGGGTAGCGGATCGGCCAGCCGATCGAATAACGGTACGCGGCAGCCGCCAGGGTCGGCACCTTGGCGATCAGACGGATGGCGGCCTGACGGCGCTGCTCCGGATCGTTGAGGTCCAGGGTGTCATGGTAGAACGCAGACAGCGAGGCGACCGAGCCGGCCAGCATGGCCATCGGGTGCGCGTCATGACGGAAACCACCGAGGAAGTTCTTCAGCGACTCGTGCATCATCGTGTGATGCGTCACTTCGTGGTCGAACTTCTTGAATTCGTCCGCCGTCGGCAGTTCGCCGTTCATCAGCAGGTACGAGACCTCGAGGAAGCTGGACTTTTCGGCCAGCTGTTCGATCGGGTAGCCGCGATACAGCAACACGCCATTGTCGCCATCGATGTAGGTGATGGCCGACTTGCAGCTGGCGGTGGCGGTGAAGCCCGAGTCGTAGGTGAACAGACCGGTTTCTTTGGTCAGCTTGGAGATATCGACGCAATCATTGCCAAGCGTGGGCTTGAGAACCGGCAGAACGACCGACTTGTCGCCGGCGTTGAGCGTGACCTGATCAAGATCGGACACTGTGTACGCTCCTTCAGTGGAAGGCGCCTGATCCCACATGGGCAGGCACGTGATGGAAGTCCAAGGCATCGCCTCGGATCAGGCCATTATCGCACAGCAGCATTTTGGCCGTCGCTTGGACAGAAGTCGTAGACGCGTCGCGCCAGGCATACAGGCGAAGCGTTCAGCGCCCAAAAAAACAACGGCCGCGCAATGCGCGGCCGCTGCCGGTACAGCCCGTCCTGCAAGTTCAGCGCGCGTAGCGCTTCTGGAACTTGTCGATACGGCCGCCGGTGTCGATCACCTTGTGCTTGCCGGTATAGAACGGGTGCGAGGACGAGGAAATTTCCACCTTGATCAGCGGATATTCCTGGCCGTCTTCCCACTTCACGGTCTCTTTCGAGGTCATGGTGGAACGGGTCAGAATCTTGAAATCGGACGTCACGTCGTGAAAGACGACGTCTTTGTAGTTGGGATGAACGTTATCTTTCATGGACTTGGCGCCGGGCTGCCTGGATAAGCCGGGCATTATAGCTGCGCCCAGGCAGCCGGTGCAAGGTCGCCTCAGTTCGCCGCCAGGGCCGCCCCTACCAGCCCGTAGAACTGCTGGATGTCATAGGCCAGCAGCAGATTTGCATTGTCGGGCGTCCCGCCCTGCCGGTTCCAGTCCACCAGGGTCATGCCACGGGTATGCGCACCGGACAGTTCGATGTGTACCGGGCGCTGCTCCAGCCGCTGCGCGCCTTCCGGGTGCAGGGCGAAAGCCATCGCCAGCGCGTCGGCGGCATACCAGTACTCGCCGCGGCTGTCTTCGGACCACAGCCGGGTCTTGCGCGAGATCTCCTCGTAGAACCGGGCGCGGGCGGAATCGGCCGCCAGCCACTGTTCCACGTCCCGGTGCAGCAGGCCGTGCGCGATGGTGGCTTCCCAGTCGGCCACGTCGAACTGCGGAAAACCGCGGAACACGATATGCGCCGCTTCCGGGTCGAAACCGATATTGAACTCGGCCGCGGCGGTGATGTTGCCATGCCCGGTCAATGCCCCGCCCATGACGACCAGGCGCGCCACGCGCTGCGGCAGGGTCGGATCCAGCGTGAGTGCCAGCGCGAGGTTGGTCAGCGGGCCGAGTGCGACCAGCAACAGCTTGCCGGCGTGTTGATGCGACAGACGCAGAATGGCGAGCGCGGCATGCTCGGCTTCGGCAGTGCGCTTGGACGGTGCCAGACCGATATCGCCGAAGCCGTCGAGACCGTGCACGTGCGCCGCATCCACCGACGGGTGCAGCAACGGCTGCGGGCAGCCGGCGTAGACCGGCACATCGGCGCGGCCAGCGATCTCGCAGACCTTCAAGGCGTTGCGCACCGTGTACTGCAGGCCGACATTGCCGGCGGCGATGGTCAGGCCGACGACCTCATGGCGGCTGTCGTTAAAGGCCATCAGCAGCGCCAAGGCGTCGTCCACGCCGGGGTCGGTATCGATCAGCAGCGGTATCTTGTCAGTCATGGGATTCGGGATTGGGCATTCGGGATTCGTTGCGGCATCTTCGCAAGGATCGGCCAGTCACGCGAATCAGCAGCGCGCAGCCGCCGCGCTGTTACGAATCCCGAATCCCGGCCGCTCAAGCGGCCGCATACCGCACCGCCCCGCCGATCCAGCGTTCGACCACGCGGTCGGCAATGTCTGGCGCTTCGGCCAGCAGACGTTCGGCCAGCACCTGCACGCGCGGCAGCAGGCCGGCGTCGCGCGCCAGATCGGCGATGCGGAAACTGGCCAGACCGGTTTGCCGGGTGCCAAGCAATTCGCCCGGGCCACGCAATTGGAGATCCTTCTCCGCGATCACGAAACCGTCGTTGGTCTGGCGCATGGTCTCCAGACGCTGACGCGCCATCATCGACAACGGTGCCTGGTACAGCAACACGCAACTGGAAGCGGCCGCACCGCGACCGACCCGGCCGCGCAACTGGTGCAACTGGGCCAGGCCAAGCCGCTCGGCATTTTCGATGATCATCAACGATGCATTGGGCACGTCCACGCCGACTTCGATCACGGTGGTGGCCACCAGCAGGTCGCTGCGGCCTTGCTTGAAATCCAGCATGGCCTTCTGCTTTTCGGCTGGCTTCATGCGGCCGTGCACCAGCGCCACCCGCACGCCCGGCAACTGCGCCGACAAGGCCTCGAAGGTAACTTCGGCCGCCTGCGCTTCGATGCGTGGCGGCCCGCCTTGCTGGACTTGCGCGCCTTTCCCGGGTTCTTCGCTTTCTTCGATCAGCGTGCACACCCAATACGCCTGACGCCCTTCGGCACAGGCGGCGCGGATACGTTCGACCAACTCGGGCCGGCGCTCCGCGCTCAGTACGATCGTCTGCACCGGCGTGCGGCCAGGCGGCAATTGGTCGATGGCCGAAACATCCAGATCTGCGTAAGCAGACATCGCCAATGTGCGCGGGATGGGCGTGGCGGTCATCACCAGTTGATGCGGCACGCTTCCCGCCGCCGCCCCCTTGTCGCGCAGCGCAAGGCGCTGATGCACGCCGAAGCGGTGTTGCTCGTCGATGATGGCCAACGCCAGATCGTGGAAGACTACCGCTTCCTGCATCAGCGCATGCGTGCCGACCACGACCTGCGCCTGACCAGAGGCGACCTCGGCCATCGCTGCAGCGCGCGCCTTGCCGGTGACCTTGCCGGCC
Source organism: Xanthomonas sp. D-36-1 (assembly GCF_017746155.1). Lineage (NCBI taxonomy): Bacteria > Pseudomonadati > Pseudomonadota > Gammaproteobacteria > Lysobacterales > Lysobacteraceae > Xanthomonas > Xanthomonas sp. D-36-1. The sequence continues at coordinate 107,704 of NZ_JAGHWR010000057.1, read as the reverse complement.
AGCCAGACGATGCGGATGCCCAATGGTTCCAACCAGCTACGCAGATTGGCGAGGTGCTGCTCGGCCAGCAATTCGGTGGGCGCGGCAAGTGCGACCTGTTTGCCCTGCTCCACCGCCAACATTGCCGCCAGTGCGGCGACCACAGTCTTGCCGCTGCCGACATCGCCCTGTACCAGCCGCAGCATCGGCGAGGGTTGCGCAAGGTCATGCGCAATCTGCTCGAACACGCGTTGTTGCGCGCCGGTCAGCTGGAACGGCAGCGCCTTGCGCAATTGCTGCACCAATGTGCCGTTGCCGGGCAGGCTGGGCGCGTGCAAACGCTGCAATGCGATGCGTTGCCGGCGCAGGCTGAGTTGGTGGGCCAGCAATTCCTCGATCGCCAGGCGCTGCTGGGCCGGATGGCCTCCGGCGAGCAGTTGCTGTGGATCAGTGCCGACCGGCGGGCGATGCATGGTGAGCAACGCCGCGCGCAATGAGGGCAATCGCTCGTCCTGCAGCCAGTGCGGCGGCAACAATTCCAGCGCACTTTCGGGCGGCAGACGCTCCAGCGCCTGACCGATGAGCTTGCGCAACGTGGCCGGGCCAACGCCTTCGAGCACCGGATACACCGGATCCAGACTGTCGCCCAACCCGGCATCTTCGTCCGGCGCGAGCACGCGGTAACTGGGGTGCACGATCTCCCAGCCGTACTGCCCGGGCTTGGGTGTGCCGAACACGCGCACCCGCGTGCCGACGGCGAACTGCGCCACCTGCGCCGCACGAAAATGAAAGAAGCGCAGCACCAGCGTGCCATGCGACGCGTCGGACACTGCCACGCGCAGCACCGGCCGGAAGCGGAAGCCGCGCTCCACCGCCTCCACGCGCCCTTCGATCTGCGCCGGCACGCCACCTTGCAGCTGCGCGATGGTGGTCAAGCGCGTGCGGTCTTCGTAACGCAGCGGCAGATGCAGCCACAGGTCCTGCACGCTCAGGATGCCGCGCGCAGCGAACCTGTCGGCCACTTTCGGGCCGACACCGGGTAGGCTGGACAGCCGGGCCTGGCCGGCCACGGCCAGGCCCGGTGTGACGACACGCGTGCGCGACACGGCCGATCAGCGGCGCAGGATCACGCGAGCACCATCACTCAAGCACCATCATCGCATCGACTTCGAAGCCGGCACCCTTGGGCAGGCCGGAGACTTCGATGGTCGAACGCGCCGGGAACGGTGCCTGGAAATACTCCTGCATCACCGCGTTGACGGCAGCAAACTGCCCCAGGTCGGTGAGATACAGGCCCAGGCGCACGATCTTGTCGAGCGAGCCGCCGGCCGCTTCGGCCACCGCCTTGAGGTTGTCGAACGCACGCCGCGCCTGCGCGCCGATGTCGCCTGGCACGATCTCGCCGGTGGCCGGGTCCAACGGGATCTGGCCGGAGAAATACACGGTGTTGCCGGCACGCACGGCCTGCGAATACGGGCCGATGGCGGCAGGCGCCTGGTCGGTATGGATGATCTGGGACATGGCAACTCCGTCAACACTGAAAACGAACGCGCATTGTATCGGCGCATGCGACGGCTGAGCGAACGCAGTGAAGGCGCAGGGTATGGCAACTCAGGTAATCGGCGCCGGATTGAACAACGCCAGGTCGTTGTGCAGGCGATGCTGCTCAGTCCAGGTGCGCTGGCCGCTGGCCACATCCAGATAGCGCTGGAACAACTCCCAACCCAGTTCTTCCAGCGTCTTGGCGCCGGTGGCCACGCCGCCGGCATCGATGTCCATCAGGTCGGACCAGCGTTGCGCCAGTTCGCTGCGGGTGGCGACCTTGATCACCGGCACCATGCCCAGGCCATAGGGAGTGCCGCGCCCGGTGGTGAACACATGCAGGTTCATGCCGGCAGCCACCTGTAGCGTGCCGCAGACGAAATCGCTGGCCGGGGTGGCGCAGTACTGCAATCCACGGCCTTTGACCCGCTCGCCGGGCGGCACCACGCCATTGATGACCGAGGAACCGGACTTGGCGATCGAGCCCATCGCCTTCTCCACGATATTGGCCAGCCCGCCCTTCTTGTTGCCCGGCGTGGTGTTGGCACTGCGGTCGGCCTGCCCGCGTGCCAGATAGGTGTCGTACCAGGCCATTTCGCGCAGCAGCGCCTTGGCCACGTCGGCGTTGGCCGCGCGTGGCACCAGCAGATGGATGCCGTCGCGCACTTCGGTGTTTTCGGAGAACATCACCGTGGCCCCGGCACGCACCAGCAGGTCGGCGGCCACACCCAGGCCCGGGTTGGCGGTGACGCCGGAAAACGCATCGCTGCCGCCGCATTGCATGCCCACCACCAGTTCGCTGGCCGGGACGGTTTCGCGGCGGCGCAGGTCCAGATGGCGCAGCCGCTCTTCGGCCATGGCCATGATCGAGCCGACCATGTCGGCAAAGCCCAGGCTGGCTTCCTGCAGACGGTAGACAGCGCTGTCGTCGGCACCGGCATCGTCGGGGAGCAAGCGTTCCGGTGCGAGCTTTTCGCAGCCCAGGCCGACGATCAACGCCTGTCCGCCGAAGTTGGGGCTACGCGCGATATTGCGCAGCGTGCGGATGGGAATGATCGCCTCCGGCGCGGTGATCGCCACGCCGCAACCGTAGACATGATTGACCGCCACCACGTCATCGACATTGGGATACCTGGGCAGCAACTCGGCCCGGATGCGTTCCACCGCATGCCCGAGCACGCCAACCACGCACTGCACGCTGGTCATGATGCCCAGGATGTTGCGCGTGCCCACACTCCCGTCGCGATTGCGGTAGCCCTGAAAGGTGTAGCCCTCCAGCGGTTCGGATTCATGCGCCGGATGCAGCGACAGGTCCAGCGTGGCCAGCTCGGGCGCCTCGGGCATGTCCAGCAGCGGCTCGCTCACCCAGGCGCCGCGCGCGATCGCGGCATTGGCCGTGCCAATGACCGCGCCCAGGCGGATCACCGCCGCGCCTGCGGGCAGATCCACCAGGGCCATCTTGTGGCCCTGCGGAATGTGCTCGATGGCGGTCAGACCGTCCGGGAAGATGGCACCGGCTGGCGCACTATCATCATTGACGACGATGGGGACGTTGTCGCGGGCATGGGCACGGATGCTGAACCAATGCGTGGGTTGCTGGGTTGCGGACATCGGGGGGCTACCTTGCAAAACGGGGGATGGAAGGCATCAGCGGTCGGGGCTGTCGAACTGACGCCGGTACTGCAGGATCAAGCGGTTTTCATCGACATTGCGCTGATAGTTGGAGCGGAAGGTGCCGTTGAACCAGATCAGACTCAGGTGCTTGAAGCGCTCGCTCTGGAACTGGTAGGTGGTCAACACATCGCGCGCCCATTCGCGGCCTTCGCCGGCAAAGGTGGCCGGGCGTGCGCTGTCGCCACTGATATAGCGCGCCATGACGCTGAGACCGGGGATGCCGATGCTCTTGCCGTCGATGCTGTAGCGCAGCTGCCAACTGCGTTCGCCACGTTCGAGAAAGTCGTTGATGAAGGTCCAGTTGAAGACATTGCCATCGGTGCCGCCCGGCCATGGCATGGCGCTGGGCCCGGATAACTTCTGATAGCCGGCGCCGACTTCGTGGTCACCGCTGCGCCAGGACACCATGCTGCTGACCATGCGGTTGTCGATCGGGCCGGCACGCGACTGGCCGATATCGTCGGTGCGGAAATAGCGCACATCTACGCGCAGTTGGTCCTTGCCGAATTTCCGCGTCTGGATCAGGTTGTACAGCTGCTGGCGGTAGATGTCTTCCATCAAGGCACCTTGATAGCGCAGCTGCGTGCCGGGTGCCAGGGCGTAGGTCGCCGATACCAGATCGAGCGCATCCGAATCCGGCGTCCCCAGAAAGCGCCGGTTCTTGTTGGTCAAGGTGATCGGCACGCGCGAATCGCCGTCGCGATACCAGGCGCTGGTAAAGCGTGCGAGCAGCAGGTCGAGCTTGGGCACGTCCTTGGATTCCAGCGTCACGCCTTGGAACGTCTCCGGCATGATGCGGGTGATGCTGGCGCGCACCAACGGCTCGTTTGGAATGAAGCTGCCCCATTTCAGTTCGGTCTGCGAGGCGCGCAGTTTGAGCGTGGGCGCAACACGCACCAATGCATGCTGCGCTGTGCCGTCGGCGTTGTTGGGAAGCAGACCGGTGCCGGCTTCTGCACGCACGCCGTCGAGCTTGAAATCGCCGATGCCGAGCAGATCCAGCCCGGCCCCCACCGGCCCACGCGTGTAACCGCTCTTGGCATCCACCACGAAGCCCTGCGCCCATTCGGCACGCTTGCCCTGCCCTGCGCCACTGCGAAAATCGCGGTTGTAGTAGAAGTTGAGCGCGGTGACCTCCGCCGATGCGCCATTCCAGAATCCTTCGTCCGGCTGCTGCGCACGCGCACGCCCGGCCGCACCGACCGCCAGCAGCGCGGCGCCGCTGATTGCCATCATGGTTTTCATTGCTCGGTCCTCCACCTGCGGCGAACTCGCGGCCATGTGCCGCTGCCGGCGCTCCGGCAGCAGGCAGCGGTGCGCATCAGCGCACCAGGCACGGCCGCTTGTTGTCGAAGGTCCAGTTGGGAATCAGCGCCTGCATGGCGGCCGCGTCATCGCGTGCGCCCAGGCTCAGGCTTTGATAGGTGCGATGCGCCGCGTCGAGTGCATCCATGTCCAACTCCACGCCCAGGCCGGGTTTGGCCGGCACCGTTATCCGACCGCCGGCGATCTGCAACGGGTTGCGGGTCAGACGTTGGCCGTCCTGCCAGATCCAGTGCGTATCGATCGCCGTCACCTGTCCCGGCGCTGCGGCCGCCACGTGGGTGAACATCGCCAGCGAGATATCGAAATGGTTGTTGGAATGCGAGCCCCAGGTCAGGCCCCAGTCGCGGCACAGTTGCGCCACCCGCACCGAGCCCTGCAGCGTCCAGAAATGCGGATCCGCCAGCGGAATATCCACCGACTGCAACTGGATGGCGTGGCCCATCTGACGCCAGTCGGTGGCGATCATGTTGGTCGCGGTGGGCAGGCCGGTGGCGCGACGGAATTCGGCCATCACTTCGCGGCCGGAGTAACCTTGCTCGGCCCCGCACGGATCCTCGGCATACGCCATCACGCCGTGCATGTCGCGGCACAGCGCGATGGCCTGCGCCAACGACCACGCACCGTTGGGGTCGAGGGTGATGCGCGCCTGCGGAAAGCGTGCATGCAGCGCGTGGATGGCCTCGATCTCGTCTTCGCCGCGCAGCACGCCGCCCTTGAGCTTGAAATCGCGAAAGCCGTATTTTTCGTACGCCGCTTCGGCCAGCCGCACCACCGCCGCAGGGGTCAGGGCTTCCTGGTCGCGCACCGCTTCCCAGGCATCGCTTACAGCGCTGCCGTCGCGGTAATCGAGCCCGGTCTTGCGGCGGTCACCGATGAAGAACAGATAGCCCAGCACATCGACCGCATCGCGCTGCTGGCCTTCGCCGAGCAGCGCGGCGACCGGTTGATCGAGAAATTGCCCCAGCAGATCCAGCAACGCCGCTTCGATGGCGGTGACCGCATGGATGGTGATGCGCAGATCGAAGGTCTGCAGCCCGCGTCCGGCGCTATCGCGATCGGCGAAGGCGGTGCGCACCTGGTTGAGGATGCGCTGGTAATCGGCGATGGAGCGGTTGCGAATGAGGGCGGCCGCTTCGTTCAACAATCCGGCGATGGCAGCGCCGCCCGGTACTTCGCCGACACCGGTGCGCCCGGACGAATCGCGCAACACCAGCACGTTGCGGGTGAAGTACGGTGCGTGCGCGCCGCTGAGGTTGAGCAGCATGCTGTCCTGGCCGGCCACTGGCACCACGCGCACGTCGGTAACGCGTGGCGTGGTGCCCATGCCTGCAGATGATGTATGGCTATTCATGAGAATTCTCCGAAGACGTTCAACGCAGTGCGGGCACGGGCAACGTCGGGCCGCCGGGCGGCGCCTTGAGTTCCACCCGCTTGATTTCGCCCACGATCACCAGATAGGACACCACCGCCAGCAGTGCGTTGAGCCCAACGAACACCAAAGCCCATTCGAAGGTGCCGGTGGTGGACACGATGTAGCCGATGACAATCGGCGTGGTGATGCCGGCGATGTTGCCGAAGGTATTGAACAGGCCACCGGACAGGCCGGCGATTTCCTTGGGCGAGGTATCGGCCACCACGGCCCAGCCCAGCGCGCCGATGCCCTTGCCGAAGAACGCCAGCGCCATCAGCCCAACCACCATCCATTCGGCCTGCACGTAGTTGCAGCCGATCATCGTCACCGACATCAGCATGCCGATCACGATGGGTGTCTTGCGCGAGACGGTGAGCGAATAGCCGCGCCGCACCATACGGTCGGACACGTAGCCACCCAAGACGCCACCGATGAATCCGCAGACCGCCGGCAACGACGCCACGAAGCCTGCCTCGAGGATCGACATGCCGCGTTCCCTGACCAGATACACCGGAAACCAGGTCAGGAAGAAATAGGTCAGCGTGGTGATGCAGTACTGTCCGATGTACACGCCGAGCAACATGCGATTGCACAACAGCTGCTTGGCGTAATGCCATTGCGTGCCATTGGGCTGGCTGCCGGGCGTGTTGCCCTGCTCCATATCCACCAGTGCGCCGTTGCGCTGGATATAGTCCAGCTCCTGCGCGCTCAAACGCGGATGTTCGCGCGGTGCGTAGATGGTCTTGCGCCACAGTAGCGCCAGCAATACGCCTACTCCACCCATCACCAGGAACACGTGTTCCCAGCCCCAGGCATGCACCAGCCAGCCCATCAACGGGGCGAACGCCACGGTGGCGAAGTACTGTGCGGAATTGAAGATGGAGGCAGCCAGTCCGCGCTCGGCGGTGGGAAACCATGCCGCCACGATGCGGCTGTTGCCCGGGAACGACGGCGCTTCGGCAATACCCACCAGAAAGCGCAGCACGAACAACGTGGTCACTGCCCAGGTCACCGGCACCCAGCCGATGAACCCCTGCAGGGCGGTGAACAACGACCAGACCAGCAACGACAACCCGTACACACGCCGCGACCCGAACCGATCGAGCAACCAGCCACCGGGGATCTGCCCGACGACATACGCCCAGCCGAACGCGGAGAAGATGACGCCCATCTGCAGCGCGTCGATGCCCAGCGCATCCTGGACCGCGGAACCGGCAATGGACAAGGTGGCGCGATCGGCATAGTTGATCGTGGTCACCACGAACAACATCAGCAGGATCAAGTAACGCCTGCGCGGAACCGTCGTTGAACCGACCGTCTTTGAATCGATAGCCATCATCGTTCCTCACCTATGACGATGGAAGCGCAGTGCGCTTCGCTACTCCAAATGGCGCCTGCAGATGGCGTACCAGACCCTCCTCCGGCACGCCTCAGGCATGGTTGCCGCTGCGGTTGTCAGTCGTGCCCCAGCGCGCCGTCGATGCGTCGCCATAGTCCGAGGGGATTTCCGTTGGCCACCGCCGCAGGCAGCAGCGCCGCCGGCAGATCCTGGTAACAGACCGGGCGCAGGAAGCGATCGATCGCCAACGTGCCGACCGAGGTACTGCGGCTGTCGGACGTGGCCGGGAACGGGCCGCCGTGCACCATCGCGTGGCAGACCTCCACGCCGGTGGGCCAATCGTTGACCAGGATGCGGCCGGCCTTGCGCTCCAGCACCGGCAGCAGCGCGGCGGCCAACTCGGTGTCGGCTGCGTCCATATGCAAGGTGGCGGTGAGCTGGCCTTCCAGGTGCTCGCTCAGCGCGCGCAGCTGCTCGATATCCCTGCAACGGACCAGCAACGACGACGCACCGAAGACTTCGGCCTGCAGCGCCTCATCGGCCAAAAATGCGTCGGCGTCGGTACCGAACAACGCAGCCGGGCAGCGCTCCGTCGCCGAGGCTGCGCCGCGCGCCAGCGTGGCGACCTGCGGATGTGCGGCCAGGCGTTGCACGCCTTGCGCATAGGCCTGGCCGATGCCTGCCGTCAGCATGGCGGCCGGAGACACCTCCTGCAGCGTGTGCGTGACGGAGGCGATAAACGCATCCAGCGCAGGCGAATCGATCGCCAGCAGCAAGCCGGGATTGGTGCAGAACTGGCCCGCGCCCAGGGTCAACGAACCAACGAAGGCCTTGCCCAGTGCGGGCGCGCGCGCCTGCAGCGCATGCGGCAACAAGTACACCGGATTGATCGCACTCATTTCCGCATACACAGGAATCGGCTCGCGGCGGGCGGCAGCGATCCTGACCAATGCCATGCCGCCGCCACGCGACCCGGTGAAGCCCACCGCCTTGATGCGTGCATCGGCCACCAATTGCGCACCGATTTCGATCCCTGCATCGAACAGCAGCGAGAACACGCCCTCGGGCAAGCCGCACTGCGCCACCGCCGCCTGGATCGCGCGGCCCACCAGTTCCGAAGTGCCGGGATGTGCGCCATGCGCCTTCACCACCACCGGGCAGCCGGCCGCCAATGCCGACACCGTGTCGCCGCCGGCCACCGAAAACGCCAGCGGGAAGTTACTCGCGCCGAATACTGCCACCGGACCCAGTGCGATATGCCGCTGGCGCAGATCCGCACGCGGCAATGGCGTGCGCTGCGGCAGCGCGGGATCGATGCGCGGCCGCAGCCAGCTGCCTTCGCGCACCACGTTGGCGAACAGACGCAGTTGGCCCACGGTGCGACCGCGCTCGCCTTCCAGGCGCGCGCGCGGCAGGCCGCTTTCGCGCATGGCGCGTTCGATCAAGGCATCGCCCAGCGCCAGGATCTGCTCGGCAATGGTCTCCAGAAATTTCGCACGCACTTCCAGCGAGGTTTCACGATAGAGATCGAAAGCTGCATGCGCCAATGCGCAGGCTTGCTCCAGATCCTGCGCACTCACCGAGCCGAACACCGGCTGCAGCGACTCGCCACTGGCCGCATCCACCGCATGAAATTGCGCACCGGCGCCTTGCACGCAGCGCTGCCCGATCAACGATTCACCCTGGATGGCATGCATCAGCGGCGTCCTCCGATCAGTTGCTTGAGGTGTGCGGATTCGGCCTCGGTCAGATCGGCCAGCGGCGTGCGCACCGGCCCCGCCGGGCGGCCGACCGCACGCATGCCGGCCTTGACGATGGACACCGCGTAGCCTGCGCGACGATTGCGCAACACCGTATACGGCAACACGAAGTCGTTGAGCTCGCGGTAGATGGTGGTGTGGTCGCGTGCGCGCACGGCGGCGTAAAACGCCAGCGCCCATTCCGGGAGGAAATTGAAGATGGCCGACGAATACGTGGTAACGCCCATTTCCAGATACGGCAGCGCGAAGGTTTCGGCGGTGGGCAGGCCGCCCACGTACAGCAGCCGGTCGCCCAGCCGCGCATAGATGCGGGTCATGCGATCCACATCGCCGATGCCATCCTTGTAGCCGACCAGATTCGGGCAGCGTTCGGCCAGGCGCGCCAGCGTCACATCGTCCAGTTTTGCGTTGGCGCGACCGTAGACGATCACGCCCAGCGAGGTCGCCTTGCAGACGCGCTCGACATGGTCGGCCACGCCGTCGGCATCGCACTCGGTCAGGTAGGGCGGAAACAGCAGAATGCCGTCGGCATCGTTGCGCTCGGCGGCCTGCGCCATCTCGATCGCAATGGCAGTGCCGTAGCCGGCCGGCGCGATCACCGGCATGCGGCCGGCAGTCTGGGTCACTGCCGCGCGCACCGCGCGGTTCACTTCGTCCAGCGTCAGCGAAAACAGCTCACCGGTGCCGCCGGCGGCAAACAGGCCGGCCGCCGGATGCGAAGACAGCCAGTCCAGATTGCTGCGGTATGCGGGCTCATCGAAGGCCAGGTCGGCATCGAAATGGGTAACCGGAAACGACAACAGACCGGAGCCAAGCGCCTGGGCCATTTCGGTCGGTGTGTATCTGCTGCTCATCGGGCAAACGCTCCTGGGCGGGGGATGCGATTGATCCTGGGGCGGCAGATCGTTGCTAGTCCAAACCAAAGGACGTATTGTTTGATACATCAATTGGATCAACCGCGTCACGCGTCGCGTTAATGCATCGCAAATGACTGCTTTGCAACGCTTTTTTCGATCCTTTGTAATTATCAATGGTTGCGCCCGTCAGTCGCCCGGCAACGCGGCACGCGCCTATTCATCAGCGCACGCCAGCTATAGATGTTGCGGGTGCAGCATTACTTGTGCGGTTTTTTCCTGCGAGACCTTCACCATGTTCGATCTGCAGCAACTTCGTTGCTTCGTCGCCGTTGCCGACGAACTGCACTTCCGGCGCGCGGCCGAGCGCCTGAACATGACCCAGCCGCCACTCAGCCGGCAGATTCAACTGTTGGAGCACAGCGTCGGCACCGCATTGCTGGAGCGCAATAGCCGCCACGTGCGGCTGACCCAGGCCGGGCGCAGCCTGCTGGCCGAAGCGCGCGCGATCCTGCGCATGGCCGAAAACGCCGGCCTGCGCGCGCGCCGGATCGGCACCGGCGATGCCGGCAGCGTGTCGGTGGGTTTTACCGCAGGGGCCAGTTATCGCTTCCTGCCCGAGGCCATTGCGCGCTGGCGCAACGAGGCGCCGGATGTGGACCTGCAACTCAAGGAGATGGTCAGCCTGGCGCAACTGGATGCACTGGATGCAGGGCGGCTGGATATCGGCCTGCTGCGTCCGCCGATCCAGCGCCAGGGCCTGCACAGCCGCTGCGTTGCACGCGAACCGCTGATCGCCGCACTGCCCGAAGACTCGCCACTGGCGCAGCGCGACAGCCTGTGCCTGCAGGATTTCGACGGCCGGCCTTTGGTCAATTACGCACCGGACGAAGCGCGCTATTTCTATGATCTGCTTGCACAGTTGTTCGGTGCGCGCAGCATCGCACCGCGCTCGGTGCAATACGTCAGCCAGATCCATTCGGTGCTGGCGCTGGTGCGCGGCGGCATGGGCATGGCCTTGGTGCCGGAAGGCGCCAGCGGCCTGCGCTACGCCGGCATCGTCTACCTGCCGCTGCGCGATGAAACGCCTGCTACGCCGGTGGAGCTGCATCTGGTATGGAAGCAGGACAACGACAACCCCGCGCTACAACGGTTGATTGCCTGAGCGTCGATCGACGCGTCAGTTCATTGCCAGCAACTCTGAGCGGCTGACGAAACGACTGCCCTCCTCGACAGGCTGGCGCGGGCGCTGCTTGCTGCAGCAGGTGCCACGTATGCGCAGCAGTTGCTCCGCACACGATCAAGGCGTCGAGCTGTGGCGAAGCCGCCTGCTGCTGCCAACGCGCAGGCAGCAGTCGCGCTTACTGCCGCCCCACGCTCTGCACCACGTGCAGACGCCGCAGCCGGCGCATCACTTCAGCCAGGTGGCGGCGGTCGCGCACCTGGATGTTGAAGCGCAGCACGGCTGCGTTGAAGTCGCGGTCCAGATAGTCCACGCGCTCGATATTGGACTGACTCTGCGCGATGGCTGCCGCCAACTGCGCCAGCACGCCGGTGCGATTTTCCACTTCGACCACCAGCGCGGTGTCGTAGTCGCCGGTCACGTTGGAGTCCCAGTCGATCGGCACCCAACGCTCGGGCGATTTGCGCAGTTCCGCCAGGTTCGGGCAGTCCAGGCGGTGCACCACGATGCCCTTGCCGGCGGTGTGGTAGCCCATGATCTCATCGCCGGGAATCGGCTGGCAGCAATTGGCGAAACTGATCACGCCGCGCTCGCTGCCGTCGATCAGGATCTTTTCGTGCGAATGCTTGGACAGGCCGCCGCCACGCAATTCCGCATAAGCCATCAGCGCCTGCGCGGCCTGATTGGGCATCCAGTTGCCAAGCGCCACATCGGCCAGCAGCGCTTCCAGACGCGGGTAGCGGTGCTCGTTGAGGAACGCGTCCAGGCGCCCCTTGGGCAGCCGTTCCAGCGAGGAGTCCATCGCTTCCAGCGCGCGGTCCAGCATGCGGTGGCCCAGCTGCACGGCATCTTCGTGCTCGAGTTGCTTGAGCTGATGCCGGATCGCCGTGCGCGCCTTGCTGCTGACCACAAATTCCAGCCACTGCGGTTTGGGCGTGGCCGAGCGTGCGGTGATGATCTCCACCGCCTGCCCGCTGACCAGCTTGGTGCGCAGCGGCACCAGCTTCTTGTCCACGCGCGAGGCCACGGCGCGATTGCCCACGTCGGTATGCACCGCGTAGGCAAAATCCAGTGCGGTGGAATTGCGCGGCAACGCCAGGATCTTGCCCTTGGGCGTGAACAGATAGACCTCGTCCGGAAACAGGTCGACCTTGACGTTGTCCAGGAACTCCAGCGACGAACCGGCGGCGCGCTGCGAATCGATCAGTTCCACGATCCAGTCGTGCGCACGACTCTGCGCGCTGTTGGGCGAGGCCGAGCCGACCTTGTAGGTCCAGTGCGCCGCCACGCCGCGCTCGGCGATCAGGTCCATCTCTTCGGTGCGGATCTGTACTTCGATCGGCGAGCCGTACGGTCCGAACAACACGGTGTGCAGCGACTGGTAGCCATTGGCCTTGGGGATCGCGATGAAATCGCGGAAGCGCCCATCCAGCGGCTTGAAGCTGGCATGCACTGCACCCAGCGCGTGATAGCAATCGGCCACCGAACGCACCACCAGCCGGAAACCGAACACATCCATCACCTGGTCGAAGGACTTGTTCTCTTCGTGCATCTTGGAATAGATGCTCCAGGGCGTCTTGATGCGGCTGACCAGCCGATGCTCCAGACCTTCCTTGGCCAGCCGCTGGCTCAACTGCACTTCCACCTGCGCCATCGATTCGCGCCGCACCACCGGCTGGCTGCGGATGTGTTTTTCGATGATGGCGTGGCGCCACGGATACAACGCGCGAAAGCCCAGATTCTGCAATTCGGACTTGATCAGGCTCATGCCCAAGCGCTGCGCGATGGGTGCGTAGATCTCCAGCGTCTCGCGTGCGATGCGGCCGCGCGCTTCGGTGCTCTGCGCGCCGAGCGTGCGCATGTTGTGCAGGCGGTCGGCCAGCTTGATCATGATCACGCGCAGATCGCGCGACATCGCCAGCAGCATCTTGCGGAAACTTTCCGCCGCCGCTTCCTGGCGGTCGCGGAACTTGAGCTTGTCCAGCTTGGTGACGCCATCGACCAGCTCGGCCACCGCTTCGCCGAACTCGGACGCCAGTTCTTCGCGCGTCAGCGGCGTATCTTCAATGGTGTCGTGCAGGATTGCGGCGATCAGCGATTCCATGTCCAGGCCCAGCTCGGCCAGCACGCCAGCCACTGCCACCGGGTGGGTGATGTACGGCTCGCCCGACTTGCGGGTCTGCCCGGCATGCGCGGTGGCCCCCACTTCCCAGGCACGCCGCAGGATCGGCAGCTGCTCCTTGGGCAGGTAGCTGGCCGCGCGTTCGAGATGCAGGACGTAGTCGGGGATGGCCTGGTCGGAAGACGGAGACGTCACGACGGTCGCCTGGGCAGTGGGGCCTGGGTTCATGCCGGAAGACTATGCCAGCCGTGCAGTCTCGGCAAACATTTGCACACGCAGGCGTATTGCCGGGACCGAAAACGAAAACAGCCCGCATCGAGGCGGGCTGTTCTGATCGATCGCAGCGATGCTGGAAATCAATCGTCGTTCTTGGACATGTCTTCGTCGGCGACCACTTCGGCGGCGGCCCATTCCAGCGCTTCGCGCTCGGCACGCTCGCGTTCGGCCTTCTCGACTTCATCGATCAGCGCGTTGTCGATCCGGCGTGCGGCGATCTCGCGCAGTGCCATCACGGTGGGCTTGTCGCTGGCATCGGCATTCTCGATCAGCGGCTGCACGCCGTTGGCGAGCTGACGGGCGCGCTTGGAGGCCATCATGACCAGCTCAAAACGGTTGTTCACGACTTCCAGGCAATCTTCTACGGTAATGCGGGCCATGCGGGCTCCCGGCGACCGGCAACGGCCGCGCATCGAATGAGGGAAAGGGGGGCGGAGTTTACGCCCCGGCCGGCGTCGCAGCAACCGCCACCCATTCAGTTTCCTTTGGAATCAGCAGTTTGAGCCGCTTGGAGCGAGCAGGAAACCGTCCTGAGCCGTCGCTGGCGCGGCCGGCGCGTTCTGAACGCAGTGCAAGCGGATGGAATGCCGCCTCGCGCGGCGGCTGCGCCCGTCGGCGATCAGCGCAGCCTTGCCAGCGGCGCTTAGTCCAGCAGCGCCTGGATCAATCCGGCGTGCCGCTGCTGTTGCGCCTGCCGACGCAACCGGCTGGCGGTGAAGATCGCGCACATCTCCGAAACCGCCGTATCGAAGGTCTCGTTGATGATCACGTAATCGAACTCTTCGAAATGCAGCATCTCTTCGCGGGCGGCGGCCAGGCGTTGCGCCATGACGTCCTCGCTGTCCTGCCCGCGCTTGCGCATGCGCTCGTCCAGCGCCTGGCGCGAGGGCGGCAGGATGAAGACGCTGACCGCATCGGGCACCTTCTGGCGCACCTGGCGTGCGCCCTGCCAATCGATTTCCAGCAAGACGTCATGACCGGCAGCCAGCTGCGGCTCCACCGACTGCCGCGCAGTGCCCTTCCAGTCGCCGTGCACCAGCGCGTATTCGAAGAAATCGCCCGCTTCGATCATGCCCTGGAACTCGTCGGCGGAGACGAAATGGTAGTGCTCGGCATGGCGTTCGCCCGGCCGCGGCGCGCGCGAGGTGAACGAGATCGACAGGGCGATCTTCGGGTCGCGTGCCAGGGTGGCGTTGACGATGCTGCTCTTGCCGGCGCCGGAGGGGGCCGCAACGATATAGAGGGTGCCGCGCATAGGATCAGGGATTCGGGATTGGGGAGTCGGGATTCGCGAACGGACTGCGGACCGGTGCCACCGGGGTCGACATGCTACCGGGATTGAACGCGGTCCGCAGAGGCACGGGATTTGCCATCGACCAATCCCGAATCCCCAATCACAAATCCCGGCTACTCGATGTTCTGCACCTGCTCGCGGATTTGATCGATCAACACCTTCAGATCCACGGCGGCATTGGAGGTGCGGCTGTCCACCGACTTGGAGCCCAGCGTATTGGCTTCGCGGTTGAACTCCTGCAGCAGGAAGTCCAGGCGGCGACCGACCGGCTCGCGCTGCTTGAGCACGCGGCGGATTTCGGCGATGTGGCTGGACAGGCGGTCCAGCTCCTCGTCCACGTCGAGCTTCTGCAGCCACAGCACCAGTTCCTGCTCGGCACGGCCCGGATCGACCGGATGCGGCAGGTCGGCCAGGCGCGCGGCCAGCTTGGCGCGCTGACCTTCGCGAATCACCGGAATCAGGATGCGCACCTCCGCGGCGATGCGTTCGATGGCATCCACCCGTTCGCTGATCGCCTCGGCCAGCTTGGTGCCCTCGCGCTCGCGCGCGATCACGAAACTGCTCACCACTTCCTCCAGCAACGCCAGCGCCTGCGCCTGCAGCGCGGGGGCGTCCACGTCCTGCACCTGCAGCACGCCGGGCAGCTGCAGCAGGTCGGTGAAGCCGACCTGCAATTTGGGGAACACGCCATCCAGGCGCGTGGCCAGCGCACCCAGTTGCTGTAGCAGCGATTCGTTGACCGCCAGCGTCTGCGCATTGTCGGGCGCGCGCAGGCGCAGGGTCAGATCCAGCTTGCCACGGCTGTTCTTTGCTGCCACGCGCTCGCGCAGCAGCGGTTCCAGCGCACGCAATTCCTCGGGCAGACGCACACCCACTTCCAGAAAGCGGTGGTTGACCGAGCGCAGCTCGCAACCGAGCGTGCCCCAGGGTGTGATGCGTTCGCTGCCAGCAAACGCAGTCATGCTTCGGATCATCGTCAATCCCGTGCCGTCAAAGCGCGAATGGTACCCTAGCCGCCCTCGCCGGCTGCCTGCACGCTGCGCAGTGGCGCCAGACCTACCTCCCGACTTCCGGACTCATCGCATGACCTTTTCCCGTCCCAGCGGCCGCACGGCCGACCAGCTGCGCCCGGTGCGCATCGAACGCGCCTTCACCCGCCATGCCGAAGGCTCGGTGCTGGTCAGCTTCGGCGACACCCGCGTGCTGTGCACCGCCAGCGTGGAAAACCGCGTGCCAGGTTTCCTGCGCGGCAAGGGCGAAGGCTGGGTCACCGCCGAATACGGCATGTTGCCGCGCTCCACCCACACCCGCTCCGACCGCGAAGCCGCGCGCGGCAAGCAGGGCGGCCGAACGCTGGAAATCCAGCGTCTGATCGGCCGCGCGCTGCGCGCCTGCGTGGACCGCAATGCACTTGGCGAGCGCACCATCACCCTGGACTGCGACGTGCTGCAGGCCGATGGCGGCACCCGCACCGCGGCCATCACCGGCGCGTACGTGGCGCTGGCCGATGCGGTGAACCTGCTGCTCAAGCGCGGCGACATCAAGAAGCACCCGCTGATCGGCGCGGTGGCTGCGGTGTCGGTCGGCATCTATCGTGGTGAGCCGGTGCTGGATCTGGATTACCCGGAAGACAGCGACTGCGATACCGACATGAATGTGGTGATGAACGATGGCGGCGGCTTCATCGAACTGCAGGGCACGGCCGAAGGCCACGCCTTCCGTCGCGACGAACTCAACGCGCTGCTTGCCCTGGCCGAAAAAGGCATGGGCGAGTTGTTCGCACTGCAACGCGCTGCGCTGGCCGGATGAGCCGTCGTATCGCCCTGACCACCTTGCTGGTTGCCGATTACGATGCGGCCATTGCCTGGTACACCGGCGCGCTGGGTTTCGGCGTGCTGCAGGATCGCCCGCTCGATGACGGCAAGCGCTGGGTCGTGATCGGCCCGGGCGGCGCAGACGATGCCGCCCTGCTGCTGGCGCAGCCGGCCGACGACGCGCAGCGCGCGCGCATCGGCGACCAGACCGGTGGACGGGTGGATCATTTCCTCTACACCGACAACTTCTGGCGCGACCACGCGGCCATGCAGGCGTTCGGCGTGGAATTTCTGGAAACCCCGCGCGACGAGCCGTACGGCACGGTCGTGGTCTTTCGCGATCTGTACGGCACCAAGTGGGATCTGCTGGAGCCTAAACAATGAAACACCTGGTCCTGGCCAGCGGCAACGCCGGCAAGCTGGAAGAACTGCGCGCCATGCTGGCCGGCCTGCCGCTGCGCATCGTCGCGCAAGGCGAGCTCGGCGTGGAAGATGTCCCGGAAACCGGCCTGACCTTCGTCGAGAACGCGCTGATCAAGGCGCGCCATGCCAGCGCGGTCACCGGTTTGCCGGCCCTGGCCGATGATTCGGGGCTGATCGTGGATGCATTGGATGGCGCACCCGGTCTGTACAGCGCGCGCTATGCCGGCACCCCGACCAATGCGCTGGCCAACAACGCCAAGTTGCTCGATGCGATGCGCGAGGTTCCGAGCGATCGCCGCAGCGCACGGTTTTATGCGGTGATCGTGTTGCTGCGGCATCCGGAAGATCCGCAGCCGCTGATTGCCGAAGGCAGCTGGGAAGGGGTGATCACCACGCAACCGCGCGGCGCTGGCGGCTTCGGCTACAACCCGGTGTTCCTGGACCCGGTGTATGGCCTGACCGCGGCGGAGATGGACACCGCGTTGAAGAACCGCCTGAGCCATCGTGCGGTCGCCCTGGCCACGCTGCAGCACAAGCTGCATGCGATGTCGCTGTAAGGCACACCTCGCGCAATGCCCCAGCTGATTCCACCGCCGCTGTCGCTCTACGTGCACCTGCCCTGGTGCGTGCGCAAGTGCCCGTACTGCGATTTCAACTCGCATGCGGCCAAGGGCGCATTGCCGTTCGAGGAGTACGTGGACGCGCTGATCCGCGACCTGGATGCGGACCTGCCATTGGTCTGGGGCCGCGTGGTGCATTCGGTGTTCTTCGGCGGCGGCACGCCCAGCCTGTTTCCGCCGCAGGCGATCGACCGCTTCCTGCAGGCAGCGGCGGCGCGGCTGCGTTTTGCCCCGAATCTTGAAATCACCCTGGAAACCAATCCCGGTACCGCCGAGCATGGCCGTTTCGAGCATTACCGCGCTGCTGGCGTGAACCGCCTGAGCTTCGGCGTGCAGACCTTCGACGATGTGGCGCTGCAGCGACTCGGCCGCATTCACGACAGCGCCGAAGCCGAGCGCGCGATCAAACTGGCGCAGGACGCCGGCTACGATAATTTCAATATCGACCTGATGTATGCGCTGCCCGAGCAGACGCCGATGCAGGCCGAGCACGATCTGGAGCGCGCCTTCGCGCTGCAGCCGGCGCACCTGTCGCATTACCAGCTTACGCTGGAACCGAACACGGTGTTCTTCGCGCGGCCGCCCAAGGGCATTCCCGACGACGATGCCGCCTGGGATATCCAGGAACACTGCCAAGGCCTGCTGGCCGACGCCGGCTACGCCCAGTACGAAGTCAGCGCATACGCCAAGCCGGGGCGGCAGTGCGCGCACAACCTCAACTACTGGCGTTTCGGCGATTACCTGGGCATCGGCGCGGGCGCGCACGGCAAGATCAGCTCCGGTGCCGAAGAGCACGTGCTGCGGCGCTGGAAGCACAAGCATCCGCAGAGCTATCTGGCCAGCGCCGGCACCGCTGCATCGATCGGCGGGGACGAAATCGTGCCGGGCGAACGGCTGCCGTTCGAATACATGCTCAACCTGCTGCGCCTGCACGAGGGCTTCTGGCTAAGCGATTTCGAGGCGTCGACTGGCCTTGCGGCCTGTGCCATCGAGGCGCCGCTGGCTCGCGCAGTGGCACAGGGCTGGATGAGGCAGCAAGACGGGCGCGTGGTGCCGACCGAGCTGGGACGGCGTTTCACCAATGATGTGGTCGAGTTGTTCCTGGTCTAGGCGCAGCGAGCGACTACGCTCACTGCCAGGCTGGCGCGGCAGGACGCTTGGCATCGGCATGTACCGCCTGCGCACACTGCGTCCAGTGCGCCATCCATGCCTGGCTCACGACCGTGCGCGACGTATGAGCGGGTCTGGGCGCCCCGGCATCACCGGTGGATCGGCTGTACGACCGGGGCGCATACCCGCATGACCGCCGGCTGGGACATCGCGGGCAGGATGCGCCAGCGCGCGCCGATGCCGCGCGGTCAGCGAAAAAACATGCTACATAGCTCACGCTTTGAACCGAGCCAGCCTCCTCCCCCCGGATGTCCATGCACGTGTCTCCCCTACAACCTGCAGTTAGCGGCCCGATTGCCGATGCGCCGGTGTCCGCGCGCGGCCGGCGATTGCTCGGCATGCTGCACGCGCAGTGCGTGCAGGCGCTGAGCGGACCGCTGCGGCTGACCGTGGTCGAGCTGGAACGCGAGCTATTGCATCAGGCCGAGCATGCACGCAATAGCCAGATCCAGGCTGAGACCTACGCGCAGATGCGCGGCCTGCGCGATCACATCGATCGCTTCCCGCAGGCATTCCTGCAGGAATTGGCGCAAGCGCTGGCCAGCCTGCGCGAACGCCCGGTACTGACACCATCGACCGATACGCCTGCGCAAACACAGATGCTGACCCTGGTCGAAGACACCGATATCGACCGCGACATCGTGCTGAGCGACATCGCACGTCGCGAGACATCGCGGCGCGCCGATGCACTGCTCTTGCTGGCGCAGCGCCTGGCGGTGATCGGTACGGTACCCGAATTCGAGCTGGAAGAATTGCCGCTTGGCCCGTACGCGCTATGCCGCATCGTGCGTCAGTGCGGGGAAACGCTGGGGCTGAGCCTGGATGGACAGCTGACGCTGTACAAGGTGTTCGAGCGCCAGGTGATGGACCGACTGGGCGATCTGTTCGAAAGTGCAAACAGCGCGCTGGCCCAGGAAGGCATCCTGCCGGGGCTGGTCTATCACCCGTATCTGATCAAGCCCACGCAGGTGCAGGCGCGGCGTGCGCCACCGGCAGCGGCGCCCGGGTCGAAAGATGCTGCCGCAATGAACAAGCCTGGTGCCGGCCCGCGCACGCCGCGGCCGGCCACCGGCTGGGCAGGCCAAGCCGCACCGACGGCGTGGCAGAGCACCTTGCTGGATCCCGCTGCCGCGCCACCAGCAACGGCAATCGCTCCACCCGCGCAGGCGCTGTCGCCGGCGCTCAGCGATGCAGTGCAGGCGCTGGGCGGCTTGATGGCATCGGCACGGCAGTCGCAGGCAGCGGTGCACGCAAGCCACGCAGGCACGAGGGCGCCCGTCCATCACGAGGTCGTGGCGCCCTCTCCCACCTCGCTTGCCGCTGTCGCCCAGGCATCGCAGCACAGCGCCGCCGCTGCGGTGCCCAAGGCGGCGCTTGGCGATGCCTTGGCCAGCCTGCAAGGTGCGCTGGCCACGCAGGCGGCAGCAACGCCACACGCATCCGGCATCGATGCGGTGCAACGGCAGGTGCTGGAGGTGCTGCGTCGCCAGCACGGCCCCGATGCCGCGCTATCGCCGCAGGACAACGACACCTTCGATCTGCTCGGCCTGCTCTATGCGCAAATGCAGCGCGAAGTGCGCGAGCAAGCTCCCGCCCAGGCGTTGCTGGCCAAGTTGCAGGTGCCGGTGGTGCGCGCGGCGCTGACCGACGCGCATTTTTTCGTGCGCGACCAGCACCCGGTGCGCGAATTGCTCAACACCGTCGCCGAGTCCGGGGCCATGTGGCTGGGCGAGGACGATGCCGACCCGCACCTGCTGCACAAGCTGGGCAGCGCGGTCGACAAGATCGTCAACGACTACCAAGGCGACGAGGCTGTTTTCGCCGCGGCCAACGACGACATCCAGACGCATCTGCGCACCCTCACGCGCAAGGCCGAGGTGGCCGAGCGGCGGCATGTGGATGCTGCGCGCGGAAAGGAGCGGCTGGAATCTGCCAAGCAGCAGGCCGAAGCGCGCATCGAGCAGCTGTGCGAACAAAGCGCGCCGCCGCGCTTCGTGCAATCGCTACTGCGCCAGGCCTGGTCGGACGTGCTCACGCTGACCTTGCTGCGGCAGGGCGAGCAGTCGCCCGAATGGGACGAACGCCAGGCGCTGACCGCACGCATTGGCGAGGTGACCTGCCGCAGCAAGGGCCAACCCATCGACATCGCACTGGGCACCGAGGTGGAAACCGCATTGCTGCAGGTGGGGTATCACCACGATGAAGCAGCGGCGATCGCACGGCGTTTGTCCACGCCCGGTGGCGAGGACGAGGTGACCTCGCGCACCGAGCTTGCCGCCAAACTCAAGGCACGCGCGCGGCTTGGCGAGCAGGGCGACAGCGCTGCGCGCAAGCAGGCGGCCACGCCGCGCACGCCTGCCGAAGAGGAGTGCTACCTGCAGGTGCGCAGCTTGCCGTTCGGCACCTGGTTCGAATTCGTGGTCAACCAGCAAGGTGACCTGCGCCGGCAACGCCTGTCCTGGTACAGCCCGATGACCGGCAACGCGCTGTTCGTGAATCAGCGTGGGCAGAAGGTGGGCGAGCACTCGCTGGACAGCCTGGCACGGCTGATGGCCGGTGGGCAGGCACGTTTGGTGGTGGAAGAAAAATCGCGTCTGATCGATCGCGCCTGGCATGCCACCGTGCGCACGCTGCGCAGCCTGGCCGGCCAGTCGCCTGTCGCCGAGGCCCAGCCATGATTCAGGACACCCGCCGCGCACCGCGCCGCCAGCCGACCGACCTGCTGCCGGTCATCGACACGCTCAGCGAGGCGCAGATCGGCCGGGTCGGCAATGTGTCCGAAACCGGCATGCTGTTGTTGGCCTCGGTGCCGCTGCACGACGATGCCTTGTACCAGTTGCGCTTTTTGCTGCCCGAGCGGGTTGGCCGCGCGACCGAGATCGATGTCGGCGTGCATCTGCTGTGGTCCGAAGCCGCACACGCCCCCGGGCAGGCCTGGGCGGGCTTCCGCTTCCTGACCATGTCCGAGCCGCACCGGCAGCGCCTGCGCGCCTGGATCGCCGAAGAACATCTGGCCGGGTAAGCGCGGCCGGCACACGGCGGCGCAATGGCCAAGCGGGCGCTGCCTATGTGCGTGGCAGCAGGCACGATGCGTCCACGGTTGCTCCTTCGCGCCAACCGTCGCCCATGGACGATTGCACCTTGGTTGTCGGCCATGCAAGGACACAGCGCCATTGCAGGGATTGCGGCAAACTGCGCATCGCCTTTGTATTGCCGATCGAGCCCCGCATGCCCCAGCCCTCCCTGAGCAGCCTGTACTCCGACCACCTGCGCACCCTCGCCGCGCGCGCCGACGAAGCGCTGCAACGCGGCGGTTTCGAGCATCTGGTGGTTCCCAGCGGCAGCACGCATTACCAGCTGTTCGACGACCGCGATTACCCCTACGCGGTAAACCCGCAGTTCAAGGCTTGGGTACCGCTGACGCGGGTCCCCAACAGCTGGCTGGTCTACACGCCGGGCAAGCGCCCGACGGTGATCTTCTATCAGCCGTTCGACTACTGGCATGTGGTGCCCGACGCGCCCAGCGGCTGGTGGGTCGACCACTGCGACATCCACATCATCCGCACCCCGGAGCAGGCGCTGGCGCTGCTGCCCAAACACGCCGAGCGCTGCGCGATTCTCGGCGAGCCGCACAGCACGCTCGGTGCGTATGTGCCGAACAACCCGCAGCCGGTGCTCGATTACCTGGAATACCAGCGCGCGTTCAAGACGCCCTACGAGCTGGCATTGCTGCGCATCGCCCAGCAACTGGCGGTGCGCGGCCATCGCGCTGCGGAAGCGGCGTTCCGCGCCGGACAAAGCGAATTCGGCATCCACATGGCGTATTGCGCGGCAGTGGGCCAGGACGCCAATGACTTGCCGTACGGCAACATCATCGCGCTCAACGAACACGGCGCGGTGCTGCACTACACCGAACTGGGCCAGCAGCCGCCGCAACCGCTGCGCAGCTTCCTGATCGACGCCGGCGCTTCCGCATACGGCTACGCCAGCGACATCACCCGCACCTACGCCGCCGACCCCGGCAGCGACTTTCAGGCGCTGATCGATGCAGTGGATGCCGCCCAGCTGCGCATGGGCCAGAACGTGCGCGCCGGCGTGGACTACAAGCAGCTGCATATCGACGCGCATCTGGCGTTGATGGGCATCCTCAAGGAGTTCGGCATCCTGACCGTCTCGCCGGAAGCGGCGTTGGCCACCGGCGTCAGTGCTGCATTCTTCCCGCACGGCCTGGGCCATCTGATCGGCCTGCAAGTACACGATGTGGCCGGATTTGCCGCCAGCGACCGCGGCGGCCGCATCGAACGCCCGCCCGGCCACCCGTATCTGCGCCTGACCCGCGTGCTGGAGCCCGGCATGGTGGTCACGATCGAGCCTGGCGTGTACTTCATCGACATGCTGCTGGACGAAGTGAAGAAGAACGGCCACGCCGCCAGCGTCGACTGGCAGCGCGTGGAAGCGTTCAAGCCCTATGGCGGCATTCGCATCGAAGATGAGGTGGCGTGCACCGACGGCAGCGCGGAAAATCTGACCCGCCCGGTCTTCGCCGCCGCATGAACATCAGCCGCGCCTGACCACACCACGGCTGGAGTCCCGGGCCAGCATGGCGAACGCTTGAAATGGACGCTCAGCCACGCCATCCACCACCCGATCACGCCCCGCAACGTTTGGGCACCACGCTACGGAACACCGCCATGAACGACCCACGCCAGAGCTCGCACCCGGACCACCCGATGTATCAACAGATCGAACGCGGCGTGCATGCGATCGATGCGGCGCACGGCCGCGCCCCCGACCAGACCAGCGCACGCCTCACCGCCGCCTTGTTGCCGCTGGCCAAGGAAGGTGGGCTGTCACGCGTGGATCATGTGCTGATGAGCGAAGCGAACAATCGCGGCGTGCACGGCGGCGAGAACGTGTTCGTGGTGCAGGGCGATCCGGCCAACCCGGCGCATCTGCGCGCGCACATGAAAACCGAACAGGCGCTGGCCACGCCGGAAGAGCAATCGTTCGAGCGCGCGCGTCAACTCGGCGGGCCGAGCGAGCCAGCGCAACAGCCCGAACGCACGCAGGCGCCGCAGCTGGGCCAATAACTGCAGCCAACATGGGCCTGCGCAGCCGCCAGACGCGTGCAGCCGATGCCCGGAATCGGCGTGCACCACGGCACGACTGCCGCAATTGCGCCGCGCCTGCGGCTTACGTCATGACGCCCGCCACGTCGTGTCGGCCCTTGCCACCTACCCGCGCGCCGGCGCTCACGCGCCGCCGGCCATCTCCGCTTCGATCTCGTCGGCACTGCGCGCCAGCGCATCGGTCAGTACGCGATGGCCATCGGCGGTGATCAGCACATTGTCTTCGGTGCGAATGCCGATGCCGCGCCACTTGGCCTCTACCGACGTGTCGTCGGCCGATACGTAAAGCCCCGGCTCGATGGTGAACACCATACCGGGCTCGAGCAGCCGCGAATCGCCGGCCAACCGGTAGTCGCCCACATCGTGCACATCCAGGCCCAGCCAGTGGCCGGTCTTGTGCCGATAAAAGCGCTTGTAGTGTCCATCGGCGATGTTGCGCTCGAGCTTGCCCTTGAGCAGCCCCAGGCGCAGCAGCCCTTCGGTCAAGGTTTCCACCGCCGCCAGATGCCCGGCTTCGTACGCCACGCCGGGCCGCGCCTGTGCAAGCGCAGCCGCCTGCGCAGCGCCGACCAGATCGTGCAATGCACGCTGCGCTGGCGCGAAGCGACCGTTGACCGGAAAGGTGCGGGTGATATCGGCCGCATAGCCGCGATACTCGGCACCGGCATCGATCAACACCAGCTCGCCATCGCGGCTGCGCGCATTGTTGGCGCGATAATGCAGCACGCAGGCGTTGCTGCCGGTGCCGACGATGCTGCCGTATGCCGGCCATGCATCGGCAGCGCGGAATTCACGCTCGACCTCGGCCTGCAGTTCGTATTCATGCACACCCGGCCGCGCCAGCCGCATCGCTGCACGGTGCGCGCGCACGCTGATGTCGGCAGCCTGCTGCATCAGCGCAATTTCGTCGCGTGATTTGAACAGGCGCTGCTCGTGCAACAGATGCCCGAGCTCGAGGAATTCGTGCGGCGGCTGCGCCCCGTGGCGCACCTGCTCGCGCACGCGCTTGAGCCAGCCGATCAATTTCAGATCGAAGTCGACATCGCGCCCGAAGTGGTAGTACACGCGGCTACGCCCTTCCAGCAGGCCGGGCAGGATCTCGTCGACATCGTCGATGGGGTACGCATCGTCCATGCCGTAGCGTTCCACCACACCTTCCTGACCTTCGCGCGGGCCATCCCAGGCTTCGCGCTCGGCATCGCGTTCGCGGCAGAACAGAATCGCTTCGCCATGCCTGCGGCCAGGCACCAGCACCAGCACCGCTTCGGGCTCCGCAAACCCGCTCAGATACCAGAAATCCGAATCCTGTCGATACGGGTAATGCGTGTCGTGGCTACGCACGCGCTCGGGCGCGGCCGGCAAGATCAGAATCGCCTGATCGCCAGCCATTTGCATCAGCTGCTTGCGCCGGCGCGCGTACTCGGCCGCGCCAATCCCGGTGAGCTTCTTCATGCCGGCAGTCAGTTCAGACGCTGGCGAAAGCGCGGCCCCATCACGCAGTCGCCATGCAGCAACAGCACCGCCACGCGCACGAATTCTTCGATCTCGGCCAATGCAGTGTCGTCCTCGTCGGCCGTATCGAAGTCGTCGCTGGAGGCCTGCGCCAGACGCGCCAGATCCTGCAGCGCTTCCTCTCCTTCTTCGCTCAGCGCCGGACGCTGCTGCGCAGCCAGGCCGAAGCCGCCCAGAAAGGCGCGGCACCAGTCGAACAACGCATCGGTGCGCGCCGGCAACGGGGCGCCGTCTTCGACCAGCAGCAACTCGAAGGCGAAATCGCGGTCTTCCAGTTGCGCCACGGTGGCCTGCCGCAGCTGATCCAGCGCCCCGCCCTGCCTGGGTGCCACCTGACCGCTGTCGGCCAGAACGCGCGCCAGCCAGTCGGCACTGTCGGCGCCGCCGCCGGAGAGCCACCCGCACAGCCCACCATGCAACTCCGCTGCAGAGGACGCCAGCGCGAGCTGACGGCTTTCGTGTTGCACAGCGGTTACGTCGGGCAGATCCATCGGGTCATCCAGGCTGAAGAGCGAAAGGTGCCGGCGCACGGCCGGCGATATGACTTCCCAGTGTACCAAGGCGGCCTGCGTGGGCCGCGATCTGCGCGTTTCAGCGCGCGTTCCGCGCCTGCGATGCCGGCTGTCTGGATCCTGTGCCAGGCCTTGCAGGGCTTGTGCTGACGCCGGGAATCGGGGCAGGCATGGGCGCTTGACCACCCCGCGCACGCGCCCCTATCGTGAGCGCATGGACAACGCTGCCGCCCTCGCTCAGATCCGCGCACTCGCCGCCCGCGTGGAGGCGTTGGTGGAGCGTACCCAACGGCTTGCCGACGAGAATCGCAGCTTGCGTCATCAACAGGAGCAGCTCATCGGCGAGCGCTCGCAACTGTTGACCAAGAACGAGCAGGCGCGCTCGCGGGTGGAAGCGATGATCGCCCGCCTGAAGTCATTGGAGCAGCACACGTGAGCAACAACGAACCGGTCAGCGTCCGTATTCTGGATCGTGAATACACGGTGGGCGTGACGGCGGACGAGCGCGAAAGTCTTACCGCTGCCGCGCGGCTGCTGGATCTACGCATGCGTGAGATCCGCGGCAGCAATCGCATGGCGGCGGTGGATCGTGTCGCGGTGCTGGCTGCGCTCAATCTGGCGCATGAGTTGCAGCAACTGCGCGAACAGCAGGCGCGCTACGATCGTGAGCTGGCCAATACGCTGGACACCTTGAATCGCCGGCTCGACAGCGTTGCCGACACACCGCGCTGAGTGGAATTCGCACTGCCATCGCAAATATGAATCCTCAAGCCCGCTGACCGACGAGTGGGCTAGCCATCGCGGCACAGAGGTCTATAATTCGCCTGCGTTCTCTGCTGTAAACGACAGCGTGCAAAACATTCGCCTTGTCCCTTAATTACGACCACGGGGGCGCGACGAAGCCGGGTGTGCAAGTCCGCCTTGTAGCGGGAAGCCCGATGGCCTCACAACGTCCCCACTTGAACCCCGGGTTCAAGGTCGTTTCGCCCGCATCGTCACGGCGGAGAATGCAAATCTGAAACGGCGCCTTCGGGCGTCGTTTCTTTTTGCGCGTCTGAAGATCTGGCATGCGGTAGCTGAAGCGGCACGGCCGGTGTGTTGCGGTCGCGGTGCTGGTGCTGTGTCGGTGGCGTTGCCGCATGTGGCGACGCGCACGCTGCAGCGCCCATGCACGTGCAGATGCAGGGGACATGTCCCGGCAGTGCGCACACCGTATGGCTCCATCGGCACGCCCGCAACGCAGGCGCAGCTGCGGCCCGCATCGCACGCCACGCTAGGCAGGCGCGTGCGCGCATTCGACAATGCAGCACCGATTGCGCTGCGAGATACCGATGACCGAGGACCGAGACGCGTTGCGCAAGCAGTTGCGCGCACACCGCCGCAGCCTGCCGGCGGCGCAGCGCTTGGCCGCAGCCGATGCGTTGGCCGGGCGTTTGCTGGCGCTGCCGTTCGCACCGCATAGCGGCGCCGTGGCCGGCTACTGGGCGATGGATGGCGAAATTGCGCTGCATCGCTGGCAGCTGACCCTGCCGGCGGGGTTGCGCTACTGCCTGCCAGTACTGGATGGACGCGTGCTGCGCTTCGCACCGTGGCGGCCGGGCCAGCCGCTGGTGAGCAATCGCTACGGCATTCCGGAGCCGGATGTGGCAGCCGCCGACACGCTGGCACCGGAGGAGATGGCACTGGTGGTCACGCCGCTGACCGGTTTCGATGCGGCGTGCCGTCGGCTGGGGATGGGAGGCGGCTGGTATGATCGCAGCTTCGCGTTCCGGCATCGCCAGGCGCCGCCTCCCTGGCTGGTCGGTGTCGGCTTCGCTGCGCAGCAGGTGCCCGCCCTGCCCTCCGAAGCATGGGATGTGGCGGTCGACGCCATTTGTACCGAACACGCCACCTTCCTGAAAGACGACACCGTTTCCGAATGACTGCCCGCAAGCGCTACTGGTTGATGAAGTCCGAACCGGACACGTTCTCCATCGATGATCTGGAACGTGTCGGCACCGAGCCGTGGAACGGCGTGCGTAATTACCAGGCGCGCAACTTCATGCGCGATGGCATGCACGTGGGCGATGGCGTGTTTTTCTATCATTCCAACTGCAAGGTGCCCGGCATCGTCGGCATCGCCAAGGTGGCGAGCGCGGCGTACCCGGACGACACCCAGTTCGACCCGTCCTCCGACTACCACGATCCCAAGTCCACGCGCGAAGACCCGCGCTGGATGCTGGTGGACGTGGCGTTCGAGCGCAAACTCGCACGCACGATTTCGCTGGACGAAATCAAGCAACAGGCCGATGCGCTGGGCGAAGGCTTCCCGCTGATCGCGCGCGGCAACCGCCTGTCGATCCTGCCGGTCACCGCTGCGCAGTGGAAATTGTTGCTGGCGATGGAATCGCCGTGATTCGGGATTGGGGATTCGCTCAATCCCCGCAGCCCGACGTGCAACGCTCCGACGAATCCCGACTCCCCAATCCCCAATCCCGAGCCTCAACAATGTCCGAAGCAAAGCGCCTGGCCGCCGAGAAAGCGATCGATTACGTGGAAGACGGCATGATCGTCGGAGTGGGCACCGGCTCGACGGTGGCTTACTTCATCGACGCGCTGGGCCGCATCGGCCATCGCATCAAGGGCGCAGTATCCAGTTCCGAACAGAGCAGCGCGCGCCTGCGCCAGCAGGGCATCGAGGTGCTGGACCTCAATCACACCGGCAATCTGTCGCTGTACGTGGACGGTGCCGACGAGTGCGACCCGAACCGCTGCCTGATCAAGGGCGGCGGCGCGGCGCTGACGCGCGAGAAGATCATCGCCGAAGCCAGCGAGCGCTTCATCTGCATCGTCGACCCGAGCAAGCAGGTGCCGGTGCTGGGCAACTTCCCGCTGCCAGTGGAAGTGATTCCGATGGCGCGCAGCCTGGTCGCCCGGCAGATCCTGGCGCTGACCGGCGGCCAGCCGGTGTGGCGCGATGGCGTGGTGACCGACAACGGCAACGTGGTGCTGGACGTGCATCACCTGCAGATCACCGACCCGGTAGGGCTGGAGCGCAGCTTGAACCAGATTCCTGGCGTGGTCTGCGTGGGTTTGTTCGCGCGGCGCCCGGCCGACGTGGTGATCGTGGGCGGCGAGCCACCGCGGGTGATCTAAGGATCGCGTGCGGGCCTTCGCATGCGCAGTGACGGCCCGCATCGCGAAGCGATGGCGGATCGCCCACATCGCGCTTGCAGCAACCGCACAACGCACAACGCACCGCAGCAGCTTGACGCACGCGGCCGCTTGGCAGATGGTGCGGCTTCCTTGCCAGTTGGTATGCCGCATGCGTTGTGTTCGTTTTCTGATCCTTGCGCTTCTGGTCCTGCTTGGCGGCTGCGCCAGCAGCGGCGACAGCTGGGTGGAACTGGCAGGCACGCGCTACAAGGTAGAACTGGCGCGCAACGATGCCGATCGCGCCAAGGGGCTGATGTTTCGCGATGCCATGGACCAGGACCGCGGCATGCTGTTCATCCACGACCGCCAGGAGCCGATGGCGTACTGGATGAAGAACACCAAAATTGCGCTGGATATCCTGTATTTCGATGAACAGCGCCTGCTGGTTTCCCAGCAGCGCGATGTGCCGCCGTGCTCGGCCGGCGACGCCTGTCCGCCCTACCCCAGCAAGCAGCCCGCGCGCTACGTGCTGGAGCTAAATGCCGGCCAGGCCGCCAAGCTCGGTCTCAAGGATGGCGCCACGCTGCGCTTCAGCCCGGACATCCCGACCCTCAAATAAGCGGCTGCGCGCAGGCTCTGGGGCCATGCCAGCCAGGGGCATGGCGGCCTGCCGTCGGGTGAGACCTGCGCGTCACCTTCCCGAACGGGCGCCTGCAGCCGTCGGACGCAGAGCCGCCTGTCAGCGTGACGCATTCATGCGGCCCGCGTCCCTGTCAGGAAGTACCGGACTTGAACCCTGCGCCGCTTGCCGACACTCTTGGCAGCATGGTCGACATGCTCCCACTTCCCCATTGGACCGCGCTCGCCAGCCTGGACGACGATGCGGTGCCGTTGATGTCCACCGCGCTACTGATCGCGCGCGACGAGTATCCGCAGCTGGATGCCGAGCTGTACGACACGCTGGTGCAGAGCCACGTCGAGCATCTGCGCCGGGAAGTGGACGCAATCGATCTTTGGCCGCTGAAGATGGCGGCGGTCAATCGCTACCTGTTCGACGAGCTGGGCTATTCGGGCAATCACGACGAATATTACGACCCGCGCAACAGCTACCTCAACCAGGTGTTCGAGCGCCGGCTGGGCAATCCGATTTCGCTGGCGATGGTGCAGATCGAAGTGGCGCGCCGGCTGGGCATCCCGTTGGCGGGGGTGTCGTTTCCCGGCCATTTCCTGGTGCGTCTGCCGGTAGATGACGGCGTGCTGGTGATGGACCCGTTCAACGGCGGCCGTCCGCTGGGCGTGGATGAGCTGCGCGAACGTGCCCGCCCGCATCTGGGCGGTGAAATTCCCGACGACCGCGCGCTGGCGCAGATTCTCGACCCCGCCCCGCACCGCGCGATCTTGATCCGCATCCTGCGCAACCTGCACGGTGTCTACGCCGATGCCGAGCACTGGGACCGCGCCGCCCGCAGCGCCGACCGCATCCT
This sequence comes from Xanthomonas sp. D-36-1, assembly GCF_017746155.1. Classification (NCBI taxonomy): domain Bacteria; kingdom Pseudomonadati; phylum Pseudomonadota; class Gammaproteobacteria; order Lysobacterales; family Lysobacteraceae; genus Xanthomonas; species Xanthomonas sp. D-36-1. The sequence continues at coordinate 77,145 of NZ_JAGHWR010000057.1, read as the reverse complement.
GAAGCTGGTGCCCGACCAACCCGAGGCCCTGCGCGACCGCGGCATGGCCTATCTGCATCTGGGCCACCGCAACGGCGCACGCCACGATCTCTCGCGCTACCTGGTGCTCAACCCGGGCGCGCAGGACGCGGCCCATCTGCACGAACACCTGGTGGAATTGAACAGCCAGCGCGCGCGGGCGCATTGAGCCGGTCTACGCGCTGGTTAGGTAGGCCAGGCTACCCAGACAGGGCATCGCCGTGTGGTTCTCGGCAACGTACGCATTCGCCTGTTCCCATCGCAACAGCATCACGGTAGAGGACACTGCCTGATTGCACGCCGTTGGCGGCAGCTCAGTCGATCTCCACCATTTCAAAGTCTTCCTTGGTCACGCCGCAATCGGGGCAGGTCCAGGTGTCGGGGACGTCCTGCCAGCGGGTACCCGGGGCGATGCCTTCTTCGGGGATGCCGTCGGCCTCATGGTAGAGAAACCCGCAGACGACGCACATCCAGGTACGGTAGGTGGTCGTGGATGTCTCGCTCATCGGATAATCGCGGTCATGCAACAGTGGGCCTGCATTGTCCCATCCCATCCACCGCTTTCGGAAGCGTTGCCATGCCCAACCGTCTTAACGTTCGCGGCGTCTACCTGATCACCCCCGACGAGCCCAACACGCAGCGCCTGCTCCTGCGCACGGCGCCGTTGCTGGGGTCGATCACCTGGCTGCAATACCGCAACAAGCAGGCGGATGCGGCGCTGCGGCTGCGCCAGGCCAGCGCCCTGCGCGAGGCATGCGTGGCCCATGGCGTGCCGTTGATCATCAACGACGATGCGCAGCTGGCGGCCCAGGTCGGTGCGCAAGGCGTGCATCTGGGCGAAGACGATGGGGACGTGGCGGCAGCGCGCGCGCTGCTGGGCAGGCAGGCCATCATTGGGGTGTCGTGCTACGACGACATCGAGCGCGCGCGCGCCGCAGCGAAAGCGGGCGCCAGTTATGTGGCCTTCGGTGCGTTTTTCCCGACCACCACCAAGCAGACCACCCGGCGCGCGACGCCTGCATTGCTGCAGCAAGCCGCCGGACTCGACCTGCCGCGCGTCGCGATTGGCGGCATTGCGCCTGCGCAGGTGCCTGCGCTGGCGAGTGCGGGTGCGGACTTGATTGCCGTGGTCAGTGGCGTTTACGCGGCGCCTGATCCGGTCGCGGCGGTGCAGGCGTATCGCGACGGGTTTTGATCAAGAGCAGCTCACGACACTTCTGCGCAGCCGCCAGGCGGGCACGGCCGATGCTTGGAATCGATGTCCGCCCGTGCGCCCCGGTTCCTCCGCGCCGTCCGCGTCCACCTGACGGCTGCTCGCTGCGTCTGTTGGCCACGATACGGCAGCTTTTCAGGCAATGAAGCTGAAGTCTGCCGCTTAGTCGTCCAGCCTTGAGTCCACTTGACGCAGCCAAGCCACCGCGCAGGCGGCGTGTTCTCGCTCATCAGAATGATGTCGATTTCAGCGCCACCCCCAAAAACAAAACAGCGACGCGTGCCATCACGCGTCGCTGCCTGGACTGCAGTTATCAATGACGCGATTAGAAATCGTAGCTCAACGTCACCCGGCCCGAGCGCGGCGCCTGATAGGCGACGACCTGGTCCCATAGCGGGTTGGTGGTGTTGTCGGGCAGCTGCGAGAACGGGTAGATGTTGGTCGCGGTCTGCTCGTTGGTGATGTTGAATACGTCAAAGCGCACTGCAAGCTTGCCGTCGGCAAAGGCCGGCTTGTAGGTCACGCCCATATCCAGCTGCGCAATCCAGCCCAGGCGCCCCTGCGAGCCGGGAGGCGATGCCACGCCGGTGCCGGTCTCCGGGTTGTAGCAGTAGTGGTACGGGCCGCCGGTAATTGCACTGCCGCCATAGCCGGCCGGATCGCGGCCGCTGTATTCGGTTCCGTAGTAGTTGCCCAGGCAGTTGTGCGGAGCGCCGGAAATCAGGCTGAAATTGGCCGAGGCGCCCCATTGCGGGGTGAACTGGTAGAAGCCGAACAACTTGAGCTGATGACGGTGATCGTTGGATTGATCGCCGTTGAAGTGTTCCATCAACGCCGCGTGATCCCAGCTCTGCGTGGTCGAGACCGAGGCCTGGCCCTGATAGCTACCGAGCGCGCCGCCGGTGCGCCATAGATCCGAACGCACCTGGCCTTCGGTGGTGCCGTAGCTATGCGACCAGACGTAGTTGACCTTGGCATACCACTTGCCGTCGAACGGACGCTCCAGATTGAATTCCACCGCCGAATAATTGCGCTTGAACTTCGGAAAACCTGCCGCCTCACGGCTCACCGATACTTCATGGAACTGGCCATCGGTGCCGATCACCCCCCAGGTATTGGTCTGGCCCGGATTGATCAACGATGCGCCCGCCACCTTGGAAAAATCGATGGTCACGCCTTGCGCCGCTGCCGCATCGATCAAGGCGGTGTTGGAGACATCGTAGTTCTGGTCGTCGATGCCGGCATTGAGGCGGCGATGCGTGCCGCGCACGCCCAGCACCCAGCCGCTATCGAGTTGCTTGGTAAACCCGAGGATCAGTTCGTCCTGGTTTTCGCCTTCGATGTCCTTGGCCACCGCGGTGCGTACATCGGCGATGCGACCGAAGCGCGAATTGGCCGACACCGCCGAGCCCAGCTGCTGCGCGAGGATCGGCGTGCCGTCGGCATTGATGCCGCTGTAGGTGTAGTAGGTATCGGTGGTGGTGGCCGGGGTGAACAGACTCACCGCCGATAGCGGCAGACCGAGGTAGTAACGGCCAAGGTTACCGAACACCTTCAAGCTTGAGTCGCCATTGACGTCCCAGCTGAAGCCCAGGCGCGGCGCCCACGCGTTGTCGATTTCGATATAGGGATCGCCGAACGGGGTGTAGTTGGTGAACTCGTCCTTGCGCAAGCCCAGGCTCAGCAGCAGATTGTCGGTGACCTGCCACTTGTCTTCGATGTAGTAGGCGCGCTGCTTGGCTTCGTACGAATACAGGCTGGTGTTGATGTTGCGCACCACGTAATAGCCACTGGATCCGTTGACCGGATCCACCAAACCCGGGCTTGGCGCACCGATGCCGCCGGCTTCGTTGGCCGATTGGCTGACCAGACCACCGGTGGCCAGCCCGTACGGGTCGTTGGTCTGTCCGTAGGTCCAGGCAAACCCGGGGCCAGAGAGGATCGAGCCCACATCGATACCTTCGGACTTCTGGTTATCGATACCGAAGTTGAGCGTGTGGTGGCCGATGCGCCATTCCAGATTCAGGCGCTGGTTGTCTTTTTTGTACTCGCGGTCCGGCGAGCTGACCGAAGTGACCAGCTGGTTGCCGATGCGCGGTGTGCCGCCGGTGTAGGCAGGATTCTGCAATGCGGCGCTGTTGATCACCGGGCCATTGGCGGCGTTGTAGTTGAACGGCGTCAGCTCGTCCGGTGTTCTCATCTTGCCGTATAGCGCGGTCACGGTGAGGTTGTCGCCCAGATAGCCGGTGTACTTGCCGGTGAACAGCGTCGGCCCGGTTTTCCAGGTGGACTCGTCGGTGAAGTAGGCACCACGCTCACGCGCAACATAGTCGTAGCGATAGATCGAGCCGTTGGTTTCGGCGACGTCGCTGGCACCGGTCACCTCGATCAGGTGGTTGTCGGTGATGTTCCAGTCCACCTTGGCGTACCAGCGTTTCTGCTTGTAGTCGTAGTCGGTGAGGCCACCGGTGCGGCCGTTGTCGGTGTCGCGATTGGTGCCTACGCGTACGCCGTCAGAATTCACCTGCTCGGCGGCCAGGAAGAAGAACAGCTTGTCCTGGATGATCGGTCCGCCGACATAGGCGCTGTAGGTGGTCTGGTTGGCTTCGGCCTCGCTGGCGGGCTGATACAGGCCATTGGCCGCACGCGCATAGCGGTAGGCAGCGTTGTTGATGGTGCTGCCCTGGCTGTCCGGGCGCCAATAGATGTCGCGCTGATTGGCCTTGAGGCCATTCGGCTCCCAGATCACTGCAGCGCCGAACTTCCACTCATTGGTGCCGCGCTTGCCGATCTGGTTGATCACGCCGCCGTTGGCGCGGCCGTACTGCGCGCCGTAGCCGCCGGTGAAGATTTCCTGCTGGTCGATGGCGCCGTAAGGCAGGGTCAGGCCGCCCAGGTTGTTGCTGATGGTGGTGGTGTTGAAACCGTTGAGGTAGTACGCGTTTTCGCTGGCGGCCGAGCCGCCGAAGCTGGGAAGCGAGCCGCCGAGCGGGCCGTTGTCGAAACCGCCGCTGTTGACCACCACCCCCGGTGCCAGCAGCGCAATCGCTTCGGCGGTGCGGCCCAGCGGCAGTTGCTGCAACTGTTCGGCGGTGACGACGGTGCGCGTATCCACGCTGCTGACGTCGATGGTGGTGAGGCTGGCGGCGCTGACGGTGACGCTGTCCAGGGTCTGCACGCCGCTCCCCGCGGCGCTGGCAGCAAACGACACGTCGGTATTGGCCCCGACGGTGATGGCGACGTTCTCACGCGTTTCCACCACCGCGCCTTCGCGCTTGACCGTCACTTTGTAGGTGCCCAGCGGCAGATTGCCGGCGGTGTAGCGGCCGCGCGCGTCCACCGGCACCTCGCGACTGAAGCCGCTGTTGTTTTCCACCAGCACGCTCGTGCCACTGCCCTGCCCCACGCTACCGACGATGCTGCCGGTGGTGGACTGCGCGTGGACGCTGCCCATGGCCACGACCAAGGCCAATGCCAAGGCACGCTTCTGGATACTACGGTTCATGCTCTCTCCCCAGGTCTTGAACTGTCGGCAAGCGACAAACGAACGGCGCCAACGGCCACCGAAATCACACTTTCTGAACATCTACAGCCGGATGCCAATGACTGGGCGCCATCAGCTCATTCCAAACTGTCGATCCCGTCGCGTTCGATCATAGGCAGCCAAGTTCCCCCACCCGCCCACTTCGACGGGTAGGCGGGCGTCCGACGGGTAGGCGCGCGCGGCCGCAGGCCTGACAATGGCGGACGCGATGCCCGCTGCCGGGCGTCGATGCCCCCAATCGGTACTCCTCAAGGATCTGTGCATGAACCATTCCCGCTCCCACGCCCTGTTCGCCCAGGCGCAGACCTTGCTACCGGGCGGCGTCAACTCGCCGGTACGGGCGTTCAAGTCGGTCGGCGGCGAGCCGTTCTTCGTGGCGCGCGCCGATGGCCCCTATCTGTTCGATGTCGACGACAACCGCTACATCGACTATGTGGGCTCGTGGGGGCCGATGATTGCCGGGCACAACCACCCGGCCGTGCGCGAAGCGGTCGAGCAGTCGATCCGCAACGGGCTCTCGTTCGGTGCACCGTGCGCAGCCGAAGTGACGATGGCGCAGACCATCACCCGGCTGGTGCCCTCCTGCGAGATGGTGCGCATGGTCAACTCCGGCACCGAAGCTACGCTGTCGGCGGTACGCCTGGCGCGTGGCGCCACCGGGCGCAATCGCATCATCAAGTTCGAAGGCTGTTATCACGGCCATGGCGATTCGTTCCTGGTCAAGGCCGGCAGCGGCATGCTGACCCTGGGCGTACCGACCTCGCCCGGCGTACCCGCAGGGCTGAGCGAACTGACCGCCACGCTGAGCTTCAACGACTTCGAGGGCGCCACCGCGCTGTTCGACGAGATCGGTGCGGAGGTGGCGGCGGTGATCATCGAGCCGGTGGTCGGCAACGCCAACTGCATTCCGCCGCAGGCCGGCTATCTGCAGCATCTGCGCACGCTGTGCACTAGGCACGGCGCGTTGCTGATCTTCGACGAAGTGATGACCGGCTTCCGCGTCGCGCTCGGTGGTGCGCAGGCGCATTACGGCGTGACCCCGGACCTGACCACCTTCGGCAAGATCATCGGCGGCGGCATGCCGGTGGGCGCCTACGGCGGCCGCCGCGACTTGATGGAGCAGGTTGCTCCGGCCGGGCCGATCTACCAGGCCGGCACCTTGTCGGGCAACCCGGTGGCCATGGCCGCAGGCCTGGCGATGCTGGAGCTGGTGCAGGAGCCGGGCTTCCACACGCGCTTGAGCGAGGCCACCAGCATGCTGTGCGAAGGCCTGGAAGATGCCGCGCGCGCAGCCGGCATTGCCGTGACCACCAACCAGGTTGGCGGCATGTTCGGGCTGTTCTTCACCGACGACGTCGTGGAGAGCTACGCACAGGCCACGGCGTGCGACATCACCAGCTTCAACCGATTCTTCCACGCGATGCTGCAGCGGGGCGTCTACCTGGCGCCCTCGGCGTACGAAGCCGGCTTCATGTCCAGTGCGCACGACGAGGCGGTGATCGAAGCCACGCTGGCGGCAGCGCGCGAGGCGTTTGCGGACGTGGCGCGCTGATCGGCTGGGAATCGGAAATGGGGAGTTGGGAATCGGTGCGCAATTAGCGCGGGGCGTTGAGGGTTTGCGGTGCGCGTGACCGCGTGCCCGCAAGGCTGTGTGGCGGTGCCTCCGAACGCGCGCCACCGGTACCAGGCGACCTCTAGCGTTCCTTCACCTGCGCACAAGCAGGCGCATCTGCCGCGGTGAAGTCCTCGACTCGGCGCAGCACACTTTGCTTTTGTCCTGTCGCTGTCATATGTTTCTGAAAGGTGCTCAGGGACGGGCATGGGTGGGGACCCTCGACGCAGCCGCTGCACCGTCGTCGCCGAATCAGGCGATTACGCTGCATTGCCGCTGTTTCACCCCGATCTGCAGCGTGCCGAGCCGGCACGCTGTCGACGCTTGATACGGCCGCTCTCGCCTCATGCTCAAGCCTGTTGCGCTGCTCACCCCGCGCCCGTCACCCTCGCGCGACCCCGCGATTCCCGATTGGCTGCTTGCCGGCAAGCTGGAGCCTGCGTTGCCGCGCCCCGCCGCGGTGGTACGCGGCGCGCTACTGGCTGCGCTGGATCAGGCGCAGGCACGCCCGCTGACGCTATTGCTCGCCCCACCCGGATTCGGCAAGACCACGCTGCTGGCGCAGTGGCATGCGCACCTGAGTATGCGCGAGCAGGGCCCGGTGGCATGGCTGTCGCTGGACGAGGAAGATGCCGACGCTACCCGTTTTCTCGGCCATCTTGCGCTGGCGCTGCAGAACGCAGGCGCCGACCACGCGCTGTGCGCCACCGTGCTGCACAACCGCGATCACAACCCGCGCGAGGCGACGGCATTGCTGATTCGCGCGCTGCGCGCGGCGCCCCGCCGCATCAGCGTGATTCTCGACGACTACGACCGACTCGGCAGCAGCCCTGTCGATGAACTGGTGCTACGCCTGATCGAACACAGTGGTGGGCGTCTGCATCTCGTGCTTGCGACCCGCCGCGTGCCCAATCTGCCGCTGGCGCGGCTGGATCTGCACGCACAACTCAGCCGCATCGGCAACACGCAACTGGCGCTCGACAACACCGAAGCGCAGGCGTTGCTAGGCCCGCACGTGCCAACACCGGTGGTGGACGAACTACGCAACTACACAGAAGGCTGGCCAGTGGCGCTGCAACTGGCGCGGCTGTGGCTGCAAGGCGATACCCAACGTCAGCAGGAAGTCGCCGCACGTTTTTCGGGGCGCAGCGCGCAGATTGCCGCGTATCTGGCCGAACAGGTGGTCAACGATCTGGACCCGGACACCCGCGAGCTCCTGCTACGCACCAGCCCGCTGGAACGCTTCAACGCCGCGCTCGCCGATGCAGTGCGCCAGCGCGAGGACAGCGGCCGCTTGCTGGCGCGGCTGGAGCATTTTCATGACCTGCTGGTGCCGCTGGATGGCGAGCGCGAATGGTTCCGCTATCACCCACTGTTTGCCGATTTCTTGCAGCAACTGCTCGACCGCGAATATCCAGGGCAGAGCGTGCAGCTGCATCAACGCGCAGCGCGCTGGTTCGGTGATCATCAGCATCTTGCCGAAGCGGTGCGGCATGCGTGGCGCGGCAACTGCGGCGATCTTGCCGCCAGCTACATCGCACGCGCCGGCACCTGGCAGCTGCTGTTGACTCACGGCACGCATGAAGTGCGCGCACTACTGCGCCATTTCGACCACCGCACCATTCGCGACACGCCCGCGCTCAATCTCACCCAGGCGCATCTGCACATCAGGCTGGGCGAGTTCAGCCACGCACGCCTGTTGCTGGAGCGCTTCCGCGATTTTCCGGCTGCGCTACGCGAGCCGCTCCAGCGCGATTACACGGTGGTTGTGGCGCTGCTGCGCGACCGTCTGGATGAAATCTGCGGCAACCCGCATGGCCTGACCCAGATTGCCGCCCAGGCCGGCGCACTGGATGAAGACGACCATCTCGGCCGCGGCATGTTGCTCTGCATCTGCGCCACCACCGCGATTGCGCAAGGCGCGTTCGCGGTTGCCGAGCGCTACGCGCGCAACGCGCGCGACACCATGCAGCGCGGCGGCAGCGACGTCGGTGCCAGCCAGGCAATGTTGTCGCTGGGGCAGAGCCTGTTCTATCGCGGCCGGCTCAGCGATGCGGAAGCCTGCTATCAACAAGCACTGAGCTGGTGCGCACGTACCCCGCAACTGGATCGGGTGCTGGAGGCCGCCGCTCAGTGCCTGCTTGCGCAGTTGCACTACGAACGCGGCCACCACGACGACGCAGCCGACCTGCTGCACCCGGCGCTGGAATTGCTGGAGCAACACGATGGGGGCATGGACGTGCTGGCTGCCGGATACGGCACCGCGCTAGGGTTGGAACGCGTGCGCGATCACAGCGGACGCAGTGCGCTGCTGTTGCTGGAGCACATCGAACAGATTGCTCACGGACGCAAGCTGGCGCGCTTGTCGGAACTGGCTGCAGCATGGCGGCTGATGCTGTTGCTGGAACATCCAGGCAACGCTGCCATCGATGTGCTGATCGCACGTACCGGCGGCGAATCCGGCCTGGCGCACACCTTGCGCTCGCCACACCGCTGGCATGATCGCGCGGCGATGGGCTTCGCACTGGCCCGCTGGCATCGCCTGGCCGGGCGCAGCAGCGCAGCGCTGAGCATCCTCGGGCAGATCGAGCGGGCCTGCCTGGCCAACGACAATGTCTGCCATCTGGCGCGCACCCGTGCACGCATCGCGCTGGTACTGCAGCAACGCGGCGAACTGGTCGCCGCCCTGCCGTATCTGTACAGCGCGCTGGACCATGTCGCGCTCACGCAAAGCTGGCAGGCCATCGTGGAACTGGGCCTGCCGGCCAAGGCGATGCTGCGCTCGCTCCGCCAGCACGACCCGCAGACCGTGGGCGGCACCACGCGTGCGTTGACCATCCAGGCGTTGCTCGAACGCCTCAGCGGCGACGACGATCCGGCCGGCGACATCTTCAGCGAGCGTGAACTGGAAGTGCTGGCGCAACTGGCGCGCGGCTATTCCAACAAACAGATCGCACGCTGCCTGCACCTGTCGGAAAACACGGTCAAATTCCATCTGAAAAACCTGTACCGCAAGCTCGATGCGCGCAGCCGCGAAGGCGCGCTTGCGCAAGCATTACAACGCGGGTTGTTGCGTGCAAGCGACTCGCATGCAGATCAGCCACTGCAACCTGACTGACCCAGATCCGCATGCATCCAGCGTTCAACGCAGGTTTGCACGTGTGGCGGCCAGGCTTGACAGCGTTGGCCGCCCCGCACGCATCACCCGAACGTCAGCGTGCCCTTCATCATCGCCCAGTGGCCGGGGAACGAGCAGAAGAACGTGTAGTCTGCGCCCTTGCTCAGCTTGCTGGTGGGAAAACTCACCGTGGTGCTGTCGCCGCCGCCAATGACCTTGGTGTGCGCAATCACGCGCGCGTCGGCCTTGGGCAGATAGCTGTCGGCGATGGTCGAACGTACGCCGGCATTGGCCACCGCCTGGAAATCGGCAGACTTGGTCAACACCCAGTTGTGCCCCATCACGGTGGCAGCCATCTTGCCGGAATGCTTGAGCGTGAGCTCCACCTGCGTGCACTCGGGGGCTAGCTTGATGGTGCTCTGGTCGAACTTCATTTGATCGTTGCCAGTGATGGTCACCGCGCACGTCCGTGCCCATGCCGTCGGCGCCATCAGCGCCAGCGCACACATAGCAATCGTGGAAAACAGCTTCAAGAGAACACTCCTGCGTTGGGAAGTTGCAGCACAGCGGATGCGGTGCACGGATGCGGCGGTGATGGCGATAGGCCGACAGTGCCAGCGTAGCCGATGCACAATCAGCAGCGCATCATGCCCGCATCGGCTGCGCAGCGGGCGCATCGACCAAGACTGTGGAACGCTCGGCCGTCGGCGACCGAGCGTTCCGTCGCACGCCGGCTCAGAGCGTGTTCTGACTTCGAGGTGAGTGCGAAGCGTCCTGTGACGCGCCGAGACAAGGCGTGCGCCTTGTCTCGGCGCGTCACAGGGCGCTTCCCGGAGGGTTGGCCGCCAGCGGCACGGAGCGCGCGCCGTGCGGCTTGCCTTGGCGCCGGCCAACCCGGCACCACGCAGCACCCGCTCCGCACCGCTGACGGCCAACGCATCTCATCTCAACGTGCATAACACGCTCTAGGCGTAACGGAAAAATGCATCCATCGGATCGGCCGCTGCAGTGGCCACGCCCGGCGCCGGCAGCGGGCCGCGGTTACCGGCAATCACCTGCACGAACGCGTGTTTGAAGCGCGCCATTTCCGTGTCGGTACCCACGGTAATGCGCGACCAGGTTGGCCACACCGGCCAGCTGCGGCCGATGAACACGCCGTGGGTGGCCATGTCGTCCTTGAAGCCAGCCGCCGGGCGCTTCACATCGACCATAAAGCAATTGCTCTCCGAGGCAGTGCATGCATAGCCCTGCCGCGCGAGAAAGTCCATCACATCGATGCGGGTAGCGGCGGTACGTGCGCGCCGTTGCGGCACCAGTGCAGGATCGCGCAGGCTGGCCAGCCCGGCAGCGGCGGCGGTGACCGGCAAGCTGTTGACGCTGTAGAACTTCAGCTTGGCCAGCAGGTCCGGGCGCGCGGCCGCATAGCCCAGGCGGATGCCGGCCATGCCATAGAGTTTGGAAAACGTGCGCAACACCACCACGTCTTCGCCTGCGGCAACCATGTCGACCATGCTGCGCGTGCTTTGCGCGAAGTGGATATACGCCTCATCCACCACCAACACGCTGCCTTTGGGCTTGTGCGCCAATGCGTAGTCCAGGTCCTTGCGTGCGGTGACCGAGCCGGTGGGATTGTTGGGGTTGCAGATGTAGATGACTCCCGCGTTGGCATCGGCCGCGCACATGGCCTGTACATCGTGCGAAAAATCCTTGCGCAGCGGCACCTTGATCAAGCGCGCGCCATTGCGGGTTGCCGCACGCCAGCCGGATTCGTAGGTGGGATCGGCAGTGACCAACGCGGCGCTGGGCGAAGTGAATGCCAGCATCGTGTAGTCGAGCGGCTCGGTGGACCCGGCGTACGCCATCAGATGATCCACCGGCAGCTTGAGCTCGGCGGCCAGGGTGGTCATCAATTCCATCTGTACCTGGCGCAGATACCTCCCGCCTTGCGGTGCGATCTGCGCGATGGCCTTTACTGCGGCAGCCGACGGTCCATCCGGAAATTCATTGGAATCGATCATTACCGGTGTCAGCGCCGTTGCCGGTGTGGGCGCAATGGCAGTGGAGCGTTCGATGGCGCTGGCCAGCAGCGGCAAGCTGCCGGCACCGGCGGCGCCGGCGAACAGCGCGGAGTCGCGTAGAAACGTGCGGCGCGAAAGAGCAGTGTTCATGACAAACTCCAGCAGGATGAAGACGCGAACTCAGGGACGCACGGCAACCACTTCGATCTCGACCCGGTACAGCGGGTTCCCCAATGCCGCGATCTGAAATGCCGAGCGCGCTGGCAGATTGGGTTGCTCCTTGGTGCCGAAGAACTGGCGATACCCTTCCATGAAGCCGTTGAAATCCATCTTGCCGCCCATCGCCGGATCGCCGACCAGAAACACCTGCATCTTCACCACATCGCCCATGCCCAACCCCAGCGTGGTTAGCTGCTGCTTGATCTGGTTCAACACGCTCACCGTTTGCGCCTTGGTGTCGCCATAGGCAGCAGCGGAATCCTTCGGCGCGTTGGTATCGATCACCGCCGGCACCTTGCCGCTGACATACACCGTGGCCTTGCCGGCGGGAATTTCCACCGCAGCAGCAATTGGGAAATCGCTGTTGGGAATCTTGTGGCGGATCACCTCGGCGGCGTGCGCGGCACCGAGACTGGCAGCCCACATTACTGCGGCGCTAAGAACGGTCGTGATGGAACGTGGCATGGCAATTCCTTGTAGAAGAGAAGATCAGCGGCGGAGCGATTTGACGTCGTCGATGGTCACGCGCTCGGCATAGTCGTTACCGAAGTGCGTGCGCACATAGCTCACCACTTCGGCCACCTGGCGGTCGTCGAGCATGTCGGCGAAACCCGGCATCCCCGCGTGGGCGTCGAGCACCATCATGGTGACGTACGGGCCGGCAGCCAGCTTGGGGTTGCCGGAAAGCGCAGGATAGTCGCCGGCACCTTGCGCGCCACCGCCGGCCGGCATATGGCAGCCCTGGCAGATGGCCTGGTAAACGTCCTGACCGGAGGCCTTGGCGAAGCCTTGCTGCGGAAACAACTGCGTGGCATCGGAACTCTGCGCCTGCGCATCGCGCACGTTGGGCGGCAGCAACAAGGCGAGAATGGCGAGCGCAACCGTGGCGCCGCACGCTCTTGGCAGCAGACTCATACGCGCGCTCCCTGGGCAATGACCTTGCGATGCAGACGGCCAACGACATCGTGTGCCGACAGGATGGCACCCTCCTGCCAGGCCGGGATGTACGACACGTGCTCGCCGGCCAGCGCAAGGCGGCCGTCGATCTGGCACAGCGGTTCGTAATGCTCGGCGCGCGCCTGCTCGCTCCACATGCCGAAGCAGCCATGCGTGAACGGCACGCGGTGCCAGCCGACCGCAATGCCGTTCTCGAATTCGCGCGGATACTGCCGATGCAGCTGGGTGCCGTACTCCACCGCTTTACGCACGCGCTGCTCCGGGGGCATCGCGGTGAACTGGTAGGCGTCCAACCCCCATACATAGGCACCGAGCAGCACGCCTTTGCCCGGGCTGTGGTAGTTGGTGCTGGGATAACTGATCAAGGTGATCGGCAGATCGGTGTAACTGATGCCGCCGTAGATCGCTTCGTCTTCTTCCCAGAAACGGCGCTTGAATTGCAGGCCCACTTTCACCGATGCCGCGTACGGCACCTTGCCGATCGCCGTGGTCATCGCATCGCTGGCAGTGACCGGCATGCGGCTGAGCACCGAAAACGGAATGGTGCAGATGCACCAATCCGCACTGGCGAGACGTTCTTCGCCGCCACGCGTCGCATCCTGCCAGGACACACGCACGCCGCTGCCGTCCTGATCGATCTTGGTGACCTTGGCGTTATAGGTGATGGCATCGCCCAGGCGACGCGCGAATGCCTTGCCGATCTGGTCCATGCCTCCCACGGGCTGGAACATGGTGGTCTGCATTTCGTAGTTGTTGCCAGCCGCCAGTGTGGTCCACAGGCGTGAGCGCAGCACGTCCTGCACGCTGAAAGGATCGGAGAATTCCGGCCTGCCCGACAAGCCGCCACCGGGATAGCGCGCAAACCCGCGCCGCTCGCTGCTGTCCTTGCCTTTGACATACCCGAACTTCTGGTCGAGCGCCCCCCAGGTGCGCAGCGATTCCAGCAGCAGCTCCTGATCCTCGCGGCTGACGGCCGCGTCCAGGGCGTGCTGCTGCGTGCACTTGGCCAGCAACTCGGACACGTGGCCCTTGTAGTCGGCGTCGATGGCGCGAAAGCGCTGCGGTTTGCCGCCGAAGCCTTTCTGGCTGTGCAGCAGCGCGTTGTAATTGACCTGATTGAACGCTTCCAGCGCCACGCCAAACTGCTTGCAGTAACTCAACACCGCCTTGTGGTGATGCGGAATACGCCATGGCCCTGGATTGAGGTACAGCCCGTCGTCGAACTGGCAATGCTGCGTGGCACCGCCCAACTCGGTATAGCGGTCACCGCCGCGCAGGGTCCAGTTCCGTCCGCCCGGGCGGTCGTTGTATTCGAGCAACTGCACGCGGTAACCGGCCTTGCGTAATTCGAAGGCCGCGCTCATGCCGGCCAGCCCGGCGCCGAGGATCAAGACCGACGTCCCCTTGGGGTCGCCATCCAGTTGCAGCGGCCCGTTGAAGGTGGACTCGGCCGCCATGCCCAGGCTGCTCATCGCCTGATACATCATTGCGCCGCCAGCGGTCATGCCGATGCGCGCCAGCAATTGCCGCCGCGTCATCGCTCCCGTGTGATTGCCTTGCATCAACGCACGTCCCCTGCATGTCATGGACTAACGCACGCGGCCGGCAACCTTGCCGGCCGCGGCTGCACCTCAGAACGTGTACGCCAGACTGGCGAACAGCTGGCGCGGTGCGATCAACTGATACGAACCGGAGCTTTCGTTGGGAAACACCGCACCGATCGCATCGTCCTTGTCGAACAGGTTGTAGACCGACAGCTGCAACCGGCCGCCGGCAAGAAACCCGCTGTCCTCGCCCTGATACCCGACGCTGCCGTTGACGATGAAGGTGGCATCCACCTGATCGGTATTGAGTGTGTCGCCATAGCGCTTGCCGGTGTATTTGGTATCGAGGTTGGCGAAGAAATGCGCGCCTTCCCAACCGCCGTTGACGCTGAACATGACCTTCGGCGCATCCGGCACTTCGTTACCTTCCACCTGCACCAGGTTGCCGCTGACCGGGCCGAAATAGTTGTCCTGGAATTCGGACTTGTTCCAGGTCAGCGATGCGCCCAACCGCCAGCCCGGGGCCGGCTTCCACATGCCGGAGACTTCCGCGCCGTAGGTCTGCACGTCGCCGACGTTGGCGTAGACGGTGGGCGCAGCCACCAGGGGGTCCGGGTCTGTGAGCGCGATGATGCGGTTTTCGTAATCGATCTTGTAGGCGGCGATATAGCCGCTCCACTGCGTGGATTCGGCACGAATGCCGATATCGATGTTGGTGGATTCTTCCGGTGCGATATCCGGGTTGAACGCACCGGAGGTCAGCGCCAGCCGCGGCGCCGAGCTGAAGTTTTCCGCGTAGTTGGCGAACACCTGCACACCCTCGGCAAGCTGGAAGCTGGCGCCGACCTGCGGTTGGAACCAATCGCTGTTCTTGATGGTGACATCGCGGCGTATGCCGACATTGAAGTCGTCGAGATTGGCGATGCCGTTGTAGTCGCGTTTGACATCCAGCCCCTTGGCGCCGAATTCCATCGTGAGCCGGTCGTCGAGCAGGCGTAGCGTGTCCTTGATGTAGAGCTGCTTCACTTCGGTGGAGAAGTGGTTGTCGTAGTAGATCACGATCGGCAGCGCGCTTTTGAGCAATGCGCCGGTGGCCGGGTCCAGGTTGTACAGCGGGCGCACCTGATCGAAATCGTAGTTTTCGTACCACGCGCCGACTTCGAGTTTGTTGTGCTCGGTCTCCCACGACACCGACGTGGTGACGCCATAGCGATCGCCGCCCATGATTTCCTCGCGCCGCGTCATCGCACCGACGTGGGTGACATTGCCGTTGGCATCGACGATCTGCGGATCGTTGATCGCGATATCGGTGCGCCCCGGTGTGCCGGCGATGGCATCGTTGTACAAGCCCGTCGCCGTGCTCGGCGGGGTGCCGCCGACGCCATACCCATGCTTGTTTTCGTAATAGCCGGTGAAGGTGAAGCCGATCGCATCGTTTAACAGAAAATCGCCGTGCAGGCTGAGCAAGGAATCGCGTCGCCCGTTCTGCCATTCGCTGTAATGCTCGGCATCTACTTCCGGGTTGCCGGTGATGCGCTCGTGCAGATCCCAGGACACCGAACCGTCGGAGTTGTACGACTGCACGTCGTAGTCCTTGCGGTTGTTGTAGATCCAGCCCAATGTCAGGCTGCCTGCATCCCAGGCCTGGCGAATCTTGGCTTCGAAGTGGTCGCTCTTTTGCGTGGCCGGCTCCATGTCCCACACCCCGCCTTGCGTGCGCGAGGCGGACAGATACGCGCTGGGGCCGCCCTCCCACCAGTCCGGGGTGTCCAGGCGCACGAAGCTGCGTACCAGGTCGTCCGACCCAATGGTCTGGGTGAGATTGCCGCTCCAGCTGTCGCCGCCCTTCGGTGGCAGGCTGGTGTAACGGATCGCACCGCCTAATGCGTGATACGACGGCTGGGTGACGTCACCCGAACCAGCCGACACCGTGACATCGAGCAGATTCTCGCTGGACACGTAACGGGTGATCGGCCCGCCTTCGCGGGTGTCGAAGGTTTCGATCGGAATGCCGTCCAACGTCACGCCGATCTGGTTGGCGGAAAACCCGCGGATCGTCATCGAATCACCGAACTCATACAGCCCGAACGGATCGGTGGTCTGCACGTTCACGCCGGGCAGGCTGGCCAACAGCTGCTGTGGCGCTACCCCGGGCACCTGCGCCTGGATCTCGTCCACCGAGATGGACGCCGTGGTGCGCGTGGAGCCGGTGCCCACCACGCTGACCGCATCCAGCGTGCGTGCGTCTTGCGCCAGCGCAGGCAAGCCCTGCGCGCCGGCCAGCAGCAAGGTCATCGACGCCAGCGCGTGGCGCGAGCGGGTGGTGGCGAGGATGTCGGCGACCGAGGCCGCCAATTGATCGGTGTTCAAGCACTTTGGCATGCAATCAACCCCTGGAGACGTGTGGCGTGCTGAGTGACCGGGCGCTCCCCCGAGACCGGCTGATACCGCGGATGCGGCGTGCAGTGACCATAACCAGCGCGATTGCTTCGCAACCACGGTGTGGCGGGTGGGGTCGGCGCAGGCGGGTAGGTCGCTGCCGAATTCAAAACTCTGAATAGGTAGCGCAGCCACCTACCTGCGCAAATGTCCTGCATTGCAGGTCTTGCGCGCTTGCCATGCCGCGCCGAATCGATAACGCTGCGCAGCCACCGCACGAGCACGCACATGTCGCCCGCACCACCATCGCTGCTGTTGCTGGATTTCGACGGCGTGCTTGCGCACTACGCGCAGCCACGGCGCATGGCCGCTCTTGCAGCAGCGGCGAATTGCCCACCGCAGCGCGTGCATGAGGTGTTGTTCGCGCAGGGTCTGGAGCGCGCCTACGATGCTGGTGCGATCGACACGCAGGCGTATCTGGCGCAGTTGAGCGAAGGGCTGGGGCAGCCGATCGATCGCGCTACCTGGGTCGATGCGCGCGTGGCGGCCTGCCGCGCCGACCCGTCGGCGGTGACCCAGGTGCTGGCGGTATCGACGACCACGGCGGTGGCGGTGCTCACCAATAACGGCCCGCTGATGGCAGAAGCGATCGAGCGGATCGTGCCATCGCTATTTCCATTGTTGCGGGGCCGCGTGCTGTGCAGCGGTGCACTGGGCGGCCGCAAACCGGATGTGCCGGTCTATCAGCGCGCGCTTGCGCAGCTTGAGCAACGCGCCGAACGCACGTTGTTTGTCGACGACCTGTTCGTCAACGTGCGTGGCGCACGCGCGGCCGGCCTGCACGCCGACACCGTGCGCGACGCCCGCGCGTTGCGGCGAGTGCTGAAGCGCTATGGGCTCGCATGAAACAAAGCCGCTCTCCCGGGGGCGAGAAGGCACGGTGCACGCCACCGGCGCGCGTGCCCTGGAGCGCCCGCGTCGCAAGCGCGGGCCGGGGCGTGCAACCGGGGCTGGGGTGAGGGTACGGCGGAGGACAGCCATCCCACCCAGCAAATCAAAAGACCGCGCACTGCCTCAGCGCGTTCTATGCCATACCACGCATCCTCCAACACCCTTCTAGCCGGCAAAGTGCCAGCCAGAGGGCGCGCAGGCACCGCCCGACATCACGGCTGCGCGACATACTCGGCAATGGCCAGACGCAAGCGCGCCAGACCATCGGCCAGTTCGGCATCGGTCAGATTCAGTGCCGGTACGAAGCGCAACACATCCGCGCCGGCCTGCAGCAGCAGCAGGCCATGCTTGGCCGCCAGATCCAGGATCGCCCCCGCCTGCCCGGCGTGTTCTGGGGCCAGCACCGCGCCCAGCATCAAGCCACGCCCACGAATCTGCGCAAACAGGCCGAACTCGGCGTTGAGCGCTTCCAGACCTGCACGCAATGCCGCAGATTGCCGCACCACGTTGTCGGCAATCTGCGGCGAGGCCAGCTTGCGCAGCGCCACGCGCGCCACTGCCGCGGCCAGCGGGTTGCCGCCGAAGGTGGTGCCGTGCGCGCCGAACTGCATGGTCTGCGCCACCTTGGGCCCGGCCAGCATCGCACCGATCGGGAAACCGCCACCCAAGGCCTTGGCCAGGGTCACGATGTCCGGCGTCACCTGTTCCTGCCAATGCGCGAACAGCGTGCCGGTGCGGCCCATGCCGCATTGAATTTCGTCCAGCACCAGCAACGCATCGTGCTGGTCGCACAGCGCACGCACGCGGCTCAGAAAGCCCGGCGCGGCCGGCATCACACCACCCTCGCCCTGGATCGGCTCGACCATCACCGCCGCCACATCGCCGCTGGCCATCGCCGCTTCCAGCGCCGCGACGTCGTTGAAATCCACATAGCGAAATCCACCCGGCAGCGGCTCGTAGCCTTCCTGGTACTTGGGCTGCGCAGTGGCGGTGACCGATGCCAGCGTGCGGCCATGGAAACTGCCGCGGAAGGTGACGATGACGCGCTTATCGGCCGGACGGCCCTGGCTGCTGGCCCACTTGCGCACCAGCTTGATCGCCGCCTCGTTGGCCTCGGTGCCGGAATTGCACAGGAACACCTTGTCCGCGAAGCGCGAGGCGCTCACCAGTTCTTCGGCCAGTTTCAGCGGCGGCGCGCTGAAAAACACGTTACTGGTGTGCCACAGCTTGCCGGCCTGCTCGGTGAGCGCAGCCACCAGATCGGGGTCGTTATGGCCGAGCCCGCTCACCGCGATGCCCGACGACAGATCCAGATACTCACGCCCCGCATCATCCCACACGCGGCTGCCCTGGCCGCGCTCCAGCACCACCTGGCGCGGGCGATACACCGGCAGGTAGTAGTGCGCGAGGGACAGGGGCGAATCGGCGGCGGTGCTCATGAGGATGGGTCGCAGAAGCGGAGGGAGAAGCGGCATTCTCGCGCATTCGCCGGCCTGCGGCACAATGCGCGCATGCGCCCCTTCTCCGATCCGCAACTCACTGCCGCCACCGACGATGGCTGGCGCCGGCAGTGGTTCGACATCATCTACCGCCACGACACCCGCCCCTCGCGCAATTTCGACCTGATGCTGGTGGTCGCGATCCTGGCGAGCGTGGTGGTGATCATGATCGACAGCGTGCCGCGCATCCATTCGCATGCCGCGGACTGGCTGGTGCCGCTGGAATGGGCGTTCACGGTGATCTTCACCATCGAATACGCGCTGCGTCTGGCCGTGGTGCGGCGCCCGCTGCATTACGCGCTCAGCGTGTGGGGCGTGATCGATTTGCTGTCGATCCTGCCCAGCTATCTCTCGTTCTTCGTGCCCGGCGCACAGACGCTGTTGGTGGTGCGCGTGCTGCGCATCCTGCGGCTGTTCCGCATTCTCAAGCTCACCCGCTACATCGAAGAAAGCGGGCAATTGCTGGATGCGTTGTGGCGTAGCCGTCGCAAGGTATTGGTGTTCCTGTTCACCGTGCTCACCATCACCGTGATTGCCGGCGCCACGATGTACATCATCGAAGGCCCGCAGCACGGCTTCACCAGCATCCCCACCAGCATGTACTGGGCGATCGTCACCATGGCCACGGTCGGCTTCGGCGATCTGGTGCCGCAGACCACACTTGGGCGATTCGTCACCTCGGCACTGATCCTGATCGGCTACAGCATCATCGCCGTGCCCACCGGCATCTATACCGCCGAACTGGCCAGCTCATTGCGCGAAGGTGGCCACACCGGCAAACGCGATGCGCGCAACTGCGCCCGCTGCGGGCTGGAAGGCCACGCGGCCGACGCACGTTATTGCCGGCAATGCGCCGAGCCACTGCCGGAGCTGGGCAACGGCTGAGGCGCTGGAGCAGCCAACGCCACGGCGCCGCCGTCAGGCGGACGCGGCCGTTGCTCGGTAGCGCGTGTGCCACGCGTCCACTGCGGTTGGAGCATGCCGTCCACGCTCACGACACTGCTCGCCTTGCGGTTAGCCGCTCTCAGTCCAGAAACAGATCCGGCAACAGCGCGCGCGATGGATCCATCGCATAGCCGCGCAAATCGGTGACGCCGGCCTGGGCCAAGACCTCATCATCGATCAGGAACTGCCCGTAAAATCCGTCCGCGGCGCGCGTCAGCACCGCATGCGCGGCGTCGGCCATGATCTCCGGCCGACGGCAGGCCGCGGCGTCCACGCCGGCAAGCATGTTGATGGCGTCAGTGGCGATCACGGTACGCGGCCACAACGCATTGATCGCCACGCCTTGCGGGCCGAATTCCGCTGCCAGCCCCAGGGTCACCAGACTCATGCCCATCTTGGCCAGCGTGTAGCCGGTGTGCGCGCCCCACCACGACGGGTTCAACGATGGCGGCGGGGCCAAGGTGAGAATGTGCGGATTGGCCGCCTGCAGCAGATGCGGCAGGCACGCCTGCGCGCACAGAAAGCTGCCGCGCGCGTTGACCTGCTGCATCAGATCGAAGCGCTTCATCGGTGTATCAAGCGCGCCGCGCAACCAGATCGCACTGGCGTTGTTGACCAGGATGTCGATCCCGCCGAACGCAGCGACCGTTGCCGCCACTGCCGCACGCACCTGATCTTCTTCGCGGATGTCGCACTTGAGCGCCAGCGCCTGCCCACCGGCCGCAGTCACCGCCGTGGCCGCGCTATGGATGGTGCCAGGCAATTTGGGATTGGCCACCGCCGACTTGGCCGCAATCGCCACATTCGCTCCATCGCGCGCCGCCCGCAGCGCAATCGCCAAGCCAATCCCGCGCGAGGCACCGGTGATGAACAGGGTTTTGCCGGATAACGTCATGGGAGTGGGGATTCGGGATTCGGGATTCGGGATTCGTAAGAGCTTATTCCTTCATTGCTCCCACCGACCAACCCACCGCTCAAGCAATACGCTCTTGCGAATTCCCAATCCCCAATCCCCAATCCCAGCCGCTCAGGGCTTCGGCCCCTGCCCCTCGTTGTCTTCCCAGTGCAGCACGCGCCGGGTCACGAAGCGGTAGACCGGTTTGCCGGTGGCGAACCACAGCTCGCGGACCCAGGAGGTGCGCTTGAGCACGCGGCGTTCCACCGGGGTCAGTGCGGCCGGGCAGTACATGCGCTTGTGTTTGAGCAGGTGGCGCAGATCCTCGCGGGCAAGCAGACGCATCCAGCGCGCGCGCGGGTTGCCGCGCACCGCCAGCTGGAAATCGATCACCGCCGGGCTGCCGTCCTCCTGCACCAGCCAGTTGGCTTCCTTGGCCAAGTCGTTATGCGCCACGCCGCGGCGATGCAGCTGCTGCAACAGCCTGCGCGCGCTGCGGAAGTAGGCCAGATCGCCGCGCGGCGGACGCTGGTACATCGCAGCGCCGTCCAGATAGCTGCGGTCCAGGTGCCGCCCGTCCCAGTCCAGCAGGCGCGGTGTGCGCGGCACGCCATCCAGTTGGCGCAAGGCCAGCGCCTCGCGCCGTGCCAGCCACCAGGCCACGCCGCGCAACAGCCACGGCGCCACGCTCACGTCGCGACGCACGAACATGCGTTCGCCCTCGCGGACCAACAGAATGCGCCCGAACGTATCGGACTTCAGCGGCAGATTGGCTGCAGGGTCGTGACTCATACCCCATTGTAGGCGGCAGGTCTGTCTCGCTGCGCGCATCCGTGGCATGCGCGCGTGCGGCAGCTGCATGGCTGCAACCTCAGGTGAAGCCAATCCCCCGATGTGAGGACGATGCAGGTCAGGCGCCGCCGCGCCCACCTATAATTCAGGTATGAACTCATGGATCGACGCCACGCTGGAGTGGATCGGACACCACCCCACCTTGGCTGGCGTGGTGATCTTTGGCATCGCATTTTGTGATGCGGTCATCGTGCTGGGCGCCATCGTGCCTGCGTTGCCGTTGCTGTTCGCCATTGGCGTGCTCATCGGGCTCGGGCAGATCAACGGTCCCTACGCGGTGGCGTGCGCCACCCTGGGCGCTTTCGTTGGCGATGCGTTGAGCTTCTGGGTCGGCCATCGCTGGGGCCATCAGCTGCACACCTACTGGCCGTTCCGGCGTTACCCGCAACTGCTGGAGCGCGGCGAGCTGCTGTTCCGGCGCAATGCCTTCAAGAGCATCCTGATCGCGCGCTATGTAGGTGCAGTACGCCCGTTCGTACCGGCGATTGCCGGCATGTCGCGCATGCCGTTCAAACGGTATCTGGTCGCCAGCGGGCTGGCCTGCGTTTCGTGGGCGTTGTTGTTCCTGGTGCCTGGCTGGGTGCTGGGCACGGCCTACGACGCAGTGGCCGCGGTGGCCGGGCGGCTGTTTGTGGTGGTTGCGTTGCTGGCGGCCGTGATCGGGCTTGCCTGGGCGGTCGTGCTGTATTCGTACCGCTGGTCGGCCGGCCATCTGGATGCCTTGCTGGCACGTCTGCTGGCGTGGTCGCACCGGCATCCGGTCCTGGGGAATTGGTCGGTCGGCGTATTCGACCCGCGCCGTCGCGAATCGGTGCCGCTGGCCATGATGGCCCTGATGCTCTTGCTGCTCGGCTGGGGCTGGTTCGTGCTGCTGATGGTGGTGCTGGCGCACGGCGAGCCAGTGCGCGTGGACCTGGCCGTGCACGACCTGATGCTGGCGCTGCGTAACCCATTGGCCGACTACCCGATGGTGGCGCTGGCCTCATTGGGC
Source organism: Xanthomonas sp. D-36-1 (assembly GCF_017746155.1). Taxonomy (NCBI): domain Bacteria; kingdom Pseudomonadati; phylum Pseudomonadota; class Gammaproteobacteria; order Lysobacterales; family Lysobacteraceae; genus Xanthomonas; species Xanthomonas sp. D-36-1. The sequence continues at coordinate 54,390 of NZ_JAGHWR010000057.1, read as the reverse complement.
GACTGGCAGGTGCTGTTGCCGGCCATCGCCGCCGCGATGGGCTATCTGGCCTGGCGCCGTCGCTGGATGGCCGTGGCCCATTGGGTGATCGCGCTGGCCTTCGGCCTGGCGCTCACGCAGCTGCTTGGCGCCACCGTGCAGGTGGTGCGCCCGCCTGCGGCCAGCAGCGGTTTCGGCTTTCCATCGGTTGCGGTCACCATGGCCACGATCGCCTTCGGCTTTTTCGCGCTGTTGATCGCGCGCGAGTTGCCTGGCCGCCGCCGCGTGTGGCCGTATCTGGTCAGCGGCGCCATCGTCTCGCTGATCGGTTTTGCACGTTTGTACCTCGGTGCGCACTGGCTCAGCGACGTCGTCGGCGGCATGTTGTTCGGCATCTTCTGGCTGCTGGTGCTGGGCATTGCCTACCGCCGCCGCGCCACCCGCGCGTTCTGGGTCAAGCCGGTGTCGTGGATCTTCTACGGGGTGTTCGTGAGCTGTGCCATTTATTTTGCGCCGCGCAACCTCGACATCAAGCTGGCAAAGTTCGAACCGCCGCCGCCGGCATTGATGGAGTTGCCCGCACACGAGTGGTGGGAAGAGCAATGGCGCCTGCTGCCGGCGCGCCGCAACGAATTCGACGACGATCAGCGTTGGCCGCTGGACGTCCAGTTGGCCGGCCCGCTCGCCCCGTTGCAGCGCCAGCTTCAGGCGCGCGGCTGGCGGGTCCAGCCCCAGGCGGGCTGGGAACAGGCGCTGCACTTGCTCGATGTCAGCGGCCGCCCCGACGAAGTACCGATTCTGCCGGCCACGCTGGAGACGCAGGTCGAAGCCCTGTTGATGGTGCGTCACGCCGCGCCCGGCCACGTGCATGTGCTGCGTCTGTGGCCGGCGGCTGCACGCCTGCAGCCGGATGCACAACCGCTGTGGGTGGGCAGCACCCAGACCTTGCGCTACAGCCGCCACTTCAGCCTGATCGGCCTGTGGTACCCGCTGCGCGGCGTCGATCCTGCACTGAGCGCATTGCGCGAGGCACTCGGCCCGCTGCCCCATCGCATGGAACAGCGTCGTCGCTCGCAGGTGCCGGTGATCCTGATCGACAGCACCTCGGGCAGTGCGGTGCGTGGCGATGACAACGACAACGTTGCATCGCCACCGGGAACCGTTGCGTCTGATGCTGCTGCATCGGGTTCGTCACAGCGGCAGCGTTGATCGATCTGGCAGCGATATCAAGCGGACGGTGATCGCGCGGCTCTGGAGACAGGAGCTGCCAGCCATGCCATTGAACGCCGTATCGGTGGCGGTCGTGTGCTGGCGTTGTCTGGATGCAGCTGAAATTTTAGGACGAAAGCCTCGTGCGCCGAGTGCGCGATGCCCTCGCCACTTGCCGGACACGCCGTGAACCCGTCCATGGGGCTCGATGGCGGCATCCATGCTGCCAACGGTCACGCAAGCGGCGAGGACACCGCACACGGGCATTGGGCGGCGGCTTTATAAAAGCGGCTCGTGGCGCGAAGGCGGTGTGCAGCTTAGGGCTTGGGCGTTGCCAACTGCCATTTCCCAACGCTTATTTAGATAGCCAGCAAACATTGCCTGTCGCCTGCACTGACACACCGAACTCTCGACTGGTCCTTGCCCGCTCACCGTCGCGGGACCCTTGGCGGTATGGAGACCGCCACGGAGCTGACAGGGACGTACTTGCAGCGTGTCCGCGATGGTGAGCGGGCAAGGGCCAGGCAGCCAGGCCGCACATGCTCTGCTCTACAACCGACGCATCCGCACCGTTCGATTACCCTTCAAGGCAACCGAGACATGTCGGTTCAGCGCCGTTCGGATGCGCACAAACCGCGTTGAACCAGTGTGCGATAGCTCACCACAACACGCCATCCACCGGCTGCATCGGCTCTGGCGCCTGCTCACCAATGGCCTGCAGCGCATCGATCTCCACCGTGCGGCACATCGTGTCAAGCGGCAGGTCGTGGATGGTGTTGGCGAATGGGTCCACCAGCTCATCGCCGATCTTCAGCACCGCCAGGAACATCAACCCGGCCACGGTCGAACCGACCGGTGTGGCGTATTGCAGCGTCTCCACCAGACCGATCGGCAGCAGCACGCAGAACAGCCGCGTAAACAGGTTCGGATAGAAGCGGTATTGGTACGGCAACGGCGTATTTTTCAGGCGTTCCATGCCGCCCTGTGCGTTGGCGATATCCACCAGGATGCGCTCCACGCTGGCCTGCTGGATGCTGTCGATCCAGCCATCGCGCCGCGCCTGCTCCACGCTGCGGCCGGTGATGTCGAGCAAGCCGTTGGCCACGTTGGTGCGGGTGCTCACCGCGGCCGCTTCATCGGCATCCAGCCGCGACTCCAGCGCCGTGGCAACCGGCAGCCGACGTAACTGACAGCGCAAGGCGTTGACGTAAGCGATCTGGCGCAGCGCGATCGTACGCCTCAACGCCGCCGCTTCCGGCCCGGACAGAATGCTCACGCTCAAACGCACCAGGTTACGCGATGCGTTGATCATCTGGCCCCACAGCACGCGTCCTTCCCACCAGCGTTGATAGGTCGAATTTGCCCGAAAACCCAGGAATAACGCCAGCGCCGAGCCAAAGATGGTCAGCGGCAACGCCGGCGCGCGGAACGGCAGCACGTAATAGATGATCGTGATCAACACGTCCCACACGAACAACACCGCCAGGGTCCGCCAGACCTGGTGGAACACATCCGCCACACGCGGTTTGACGTCGATGATCAAGGCTCACTCCCGTGGATCGATAGCGAGTGCGGCCATTGCACGCATCCAGCGCGTGGATGCCATCGGCAGCGCACTCAAGCGTCGCCAGTGTGCCGTTGCAAGGGTGCAAGCGCAGTGATGGGCTCGCCTGCGCCATTGCGTCGGCGCGTTACGGCATCCAGGCGAGCAATTGATCCAGTCGCCGATGCGGATCGTCTTGCTGCAGCAGCGACAGACGTTGCTGTTCGGTCAGCGGCAACAGCTCGGCCAACCGCCAGCCAACCCAGGCGGCCTGATCCAGCAAACCTGGCCCCACTGTGGCGAATTCGCCACCCACCTGTTCGAGCATCCGCTCGAGCACCGTGGCCAGCAGGCTGTGTTCGGGGCGCAATTCGTCGTCGCTGTCGGGCTCGCACCAGCTCACCTGGCCGACGACCAGACCGTTGTCGCGGATACGCGAGCGCTGTACATGGAAGCGGCGCGTACCGCGCAAGCGCAGCACCAGCACGCCATCGGCCCCGACATCGAAATCTTCGATACGCACCTCGGTGCCGAAGGCCGCCGGCGTCGCCGGCGCGCCTACCTCGGCGCCTTCCAGGATCAGGCACACGCCAAAGCTGCTGCCGGTGCGGCCGCTCTCGCGCACCAGGTCCAGATAGCGGCGCTCGAACACGCGCAAGCCCATTGCCGCACCGGGCAGCAACACGCTGTGCAACGGAAACAGCGGCAAGGTGCTGGTCTCGCCGGTAGGCATGAGCGGCACCATCAGGACAACTGCGCCAGGAAGCGACGCGGCGCACCATCGAAGCCGCCATTGGACATGAACACCACATGGTCGCCAGGCCGCGCAATCTCGCCCAGCGTCTGCAGCAATGCATCCACGTCGTGCGCAACATGCGCATCGCCACGCACCTGCGCGATGATCGGCGCCGCGTCCCAGGCCAGTTCCGGCCGATGTAAAAACACCACTGCATCGGCATCGTGCAGCGATGGCGCCAAAGCCTGCGCATGCGCGCCCAAGCGCATCGAATTGCTGCGCGGCTCCATTGCCACCAGCACGCGCGCCGCCCCGACCTTCGCACGCAAGCCCTGCAACGTCGTCGCGATTGCGGTGGGATGGTGCGCAAAGTCGTCGTACACGGTGATGTCGCGCGCGTTGCCAATGACTTCCAGCCGCCGCTTGACGCTCTGGAACTGCGCCAACGCCGGCATCACCGTCGCCGGATCCACGCCCACCGCCTGCACCGCCGCCAGCGCCGCCAACCCGTTCAGGACGTTGTGCCGCCCAACCAACGGCCACTGCACCTGGCCAATTTCCACGCCACGATGCAGCACCGCAAATGCGCTGCCATCGGCCGCGATCAAACGCGCACTCCAGTCCAGCGACGCCTCGAAGCCGAACCGCTCCACCGGCGTCCAGCATCCCATCGCCAGCACCTCGGCCAGGTGCGCGTCCTCGCCGTTGACGATCAGGCGACCGCGCGCGGGCACCGTGCGCACCAGATGGTGAAACTGGCGCTGGATGGCGGCCACGTCCGGGAAGATGTCGGCGTGGTCGTATTCCAGGTTATTGAGGATCGCCACCAATGGCCGGTAGTGCACGAACTTGCTGCGCTTGTCGAAAAACGCGGTGTCGTATTCGTCGGCTTCCACCACGAATTCGCGCCCCTGGCCCAGTCGCGCCGACACGCCGAAATCTTCGGCCACGCCACCGATCAAAAACCCCGGCGCGCGCCCGGCCGCCTCCAGCAGGTAGCTCAGGATGGTGGTGGTGGTGGTCTTGCCATGGGTGCCAGCGACCGCCAGCGTGTCGCGGCCCGGCAGCACCCGCTCGGCCAGCCACTGCGCGCCGGAGGTGTACCGGCGGCCGGCATCCAGCACCGCCTCCACCGCCGGATTGCCGCGCGACAGGGCATTACCGACAATCACCTCGGTCGCGTCCGGCGAAATATTGGACGGCGCGTATCCCTGTTCCAGCGCAATGCCCAGCGTTTCCAGCTGTGTGGACATCGGCGGATAGATGGCCTGGTCACTGCCTTCCACCTGCCAGCCCAGCTCACGCGCCAGGGCGGCCACACCGCCCATGAAAGTTCCGGCGATGCCGAGAATGTGGAGTTTGCTCATGCCGCCTATTGTCGCCGATCGCCGCAGTTGCCGGACATTCCAATCCAACGCAAGCCCAGGTGTCGGGCCTTTCCTACCGTACTGTCGGGAATTTCCCGATGTGCGAACCCGGTCACATCGCTCACTATGCTGAACGCCAGTCGCAGTATCCCTTTGGTCCTACTCCCCAAGAGGCCAAATCCCCAGGGAGCTCATGCTGTCGGGGCTCTGAGCAAGCCTACTACTGGCGTTATTCCGCCCCGGGCGTCTTGTACGTCCGGGGTTTTTCTTTTGGGTCGCGCTGTCCGGACGATCACGGCGAGAAAGCAGCGCGACCAGAGGCCGCGCCTGGCCGAGACTGGGCCTTGCGCCGTGCGTCCCCTACCGACTCAGCGTCCGAGCGCCTTGCTGATGCGCTCCAGCACTTCGTCCAGCGAACCCACGCCATCCACGCGCGCCAACTTGCCGCGCTGCTCGTAGAAGCCGATCACCGGTGCAGTGGAATCGGTGTAGACCTGCAGACGCTTGCGCACCGATTCCGGGTTGTCGTCTTCGCGGCCTTCGGCCTTGGCACGACCGGCGATGCGCTCGACCAGCAACTCGCTGGCCACATCCAGCTGCACCACGGCATCCAGCGGCTGACCGATCTTGCCGAGCAATTCGTCCAGCGCATTGGCCTGGGCCACGTTGCGCGGGTAGCCATCCAGGATGAAACCCTTGGCCACATCGGCCTGGCCAAGGCGCGCCTCGAGCATGCCGAGCAGGATGTCGTCGGACACCAGGTCGCCGCGTGCCATCACTTCCTTGGCCTTCAATCCCAGCGGCGAGCCAGCGGCCACTTCGGCGCGCAACAGGTCGCCGGTGGAAATATGCGGAATGTCAAACGTGTCTTTGAGACGTGTCGCCTGGGTGCCCTTGCCCGAACCGGGCGGTCCCAACAGAACCAATCGCATCAGTGGACTCCACTTTCGAATAAAAACGCGTTGCGGTGGGCGGCGTTAGACTCACGTCTTCGCCGGCGCTGACCGTATGGCCGTGCAGCTTACCGCATCCGGGGAATGTCCCGGCACTGTCCCCCTGCGCCATGTCCATGTGAGGAGTCCGTCCCCCTATGACCACTGGCAACCTGCTCTATGCCCAATCAGGCGGCGTCACCGCCGTCATCAACGCCACCGCAGCCGGCGTCATCGCCGAAGCACGCGCACGCAAGATCAAGGTATTGGCCGCACGCAACGGCATCCTGGGCGCCTTGCGCGAGGAGTTGATCGACACATCCAAAGAGTCCGCCGCCGCCATTGCCGCCCTGGCGCAGACGCCCGGCGGTGCATTCGGCTCGTGCCGCTACAAGCTCAAATCGCTGGAAGAAGACAGCGCCCAGTACGAACGTCTGCTCGACGTGCTGCGCGCGCACGACGTCCGCTGGTTCCTCTACAACGGCGGCAACGACTCGGCCGACACCGCGTGGAAGGTCTCGCAACTCGCAAAGGCCTATGGTTACCCGCTGCACTGCATCGGCGTGCCAAAGACCATCGACAACGATCTGGCGGTGACCGACACCTGCCCCGGCTTCGGCTCGGCGGCCAAGTACACCGCCGTCTCGGTACGCGAGGCCGCACTGGATGTCGCCGCCATGGCCGACACCTCCACCAAGGTCTTCATCTATGAGGCGATGGGCCGTCATGCCGGTTGGCTGGCCGCAGCGGCAGGCCTGGCCGGGCAAGGCCCGGATGACGCCCCGCAGATCATCCTGCTGCCCGAACGCGCCTACGACCAGGCTGCATTCCTGGCCAAGGTGAAACAGGTGGTGGAGAAGGTCGGCTGGTGCGTGGTGGTGGCCAGCGAGGGCATCCAGGACGCACACGGCAAGTTCGTTGCCGATGCCGGCGGCGCGGCCGACTCGTTCGGCCATGCACAGCTCGGCGGCGTGGCCTCGTTCCTGGCCGCACAGGTCAAGCAGGAGCTCGGCTACAAGGTGCACTGGACGCTACCGGATTACCTGCAGCGCTCCGCGCGCCATCTTGCATCGAAGACAGACTGGGAACAGGCGCAAGCGGTCGGCAAGGCCGCCGTGCAATACGCGATCAAAGGCATGAACGCGGTGATCCCGGTGATCGAACGCGTCAGCGACGCACCATACCGCTGGAAGATCGTGCCCGCCCCCCTGCACAAGGTGGCCAATCACGAAAAGAAGATGCCGCCCAGCTTCCTGCGCAAGGACGGCTTTGGCATCACCGAACGCGCCCGCCGCTACTTCGCCCCGTTGATCAAGGGCGAAGCCCCGCTGGCTTACGGCAGCGATGGCCTGCCGAAGTATGTGAGTTTGAAGAATGTCGCGGTGGCGAAGAAGTTGCCGGTTTGGGAGGGGTAAGATCGACGCCGCGTGGGATGCACAGCGATGCTCAATTCTCCGCTGAGGTGGCGGCACATCGGGCAACTCATGCACGTGGGTTGCGCCCTGACGAAAGTTGGCGCTGAGGACGTCGGTCATTACGACAGGTGATGAAAGCGCGTTGTCTAGGCGTCTGTCGAAGTAATTGATACACCTGTGCATGCGCTGAAAGCGAACTCCGGACTGGCCGGGGTTCGTCGTTATGGATGCAGAGCAAAGTCTCGACTTACTGACACGCCTTGCCTTCCAGCGTCATCTGCGCAGCGAACATGGGCACCTGTGGAATCTTGCCGGCAGCGGCTTGCTGCTTGGCGTCTTCCAGATAGATGCGCGACTGGCCCTGGCCATCGAGTTGTGGTTTTGCGTCGGCCGGCTTGCGCCACACGCGCACGACCGCCTGCTGCGACGGGCACGCTGCGCTTGGTACACGGATCACATCGTTGAAGATCCAGCCCGAGGCGACGCTGGGCGCGGTCTTGGCGAAATCCACGAAGCGTGCACGTGGCTGGCAGGTGGGGCTGCTGCGCACCACCGACAATGTATACGGCTGTGCAGCATTTCCGGTAAACACGCCTTCCAGGCGTGCGCAGGCTTCCGGGATCTGACGCAAAGTGTGCACGGCACCGACCGCTTGCGCGGCGCCGGGTGCGCGCGGCTTGAGTTCGGGCGTGGGATCGGCCGCAAACGCTTGGCTCGTCAGCAACAGCGTCGCGAGCATCGCGGCGTATTTTTGCGCAGCATGGTGGGACATGGACACTCCTGGTCGACCGAATCACGTTGGCTGCAGGCTGTCACGCCGCAACTGAACGACGCGCCAAAGCCATAACGCTGGTCGCCACGCAGGGCGCGGCGCATACTCGGCCGCGATCCGGCCATCTGAACATTCGCGACGCGCATTACGGCCCAGGCGGCCGTCGAGTCCGTATTCGTCAGTCCACTCGTTGTGTGCATCGCCCTTGGTTCGTCCCGACCGGACGACATCCATTCTCTTGGGAGGGGTCATGCTGGAACACTACGGGTTGTGGCTTGCGCTGGGTTGCGCGGTCTTGGCAATCGTCTATGGAATCGTGTCGGCGCGCTGGGTGGTCGCGCAGTCGAGCGGCAATGCACGCATGCAGGAGATCGCCGCCGCGATCCAGGAAGGCGCGCGTGCCTATCTCAACCGGCAATACCTCACCATTTCGGTTGCTGGGGCAGTGCTGTTCGTGTTGGTCGGGCTGTTCCTGAGTTGGTACACCGCGATCGGGTTTGCACTGGGTGCGGCATTGTCCGGGTTAGCCGGCTATATCGGCATGAACGTGTCGGTACGCGCCAATGTACGCACCGCCGAGGCGGCGCGGCATGGCATTGGCAAGGCGATGGATGTGGCGTTCCGTGGCGGGGCGATCACCGGCATGCTGGTGGTCGGCCTGGGGCTGCTCGGCGTTGCGGGCTACTTTGCTGTGCTGCAAGGCATGGGGCTGCCACTGGAGCAGAACCTGCATGCCTTGGTGGGCCTGGCGTTCGGGTCGTCGTTGATCTCGATCTTTGCGCGCCTGGGTGGCGGAATTTTCACCAAGGGCGCAGATGTGGGCGCCGATCTTGTCGGCAAGGTCGAGGCCGGCATTCCCGAGGACGATCCACGCAACCCGGCGGTGATTGCGGACAATGTCGGCGACAACGTGGGCGACTGCGCCGGCATGGCGGCCGACCTGTTCGAAACCTACGCGGTCACCGTGATCGCCACCATGCTGCTCGGCAGTCTGACGCTGGCCGACACCGGCCCGCATGCCGTGCTCTATCCATTGGTGCTCGGCGGGGTATCGATCATCGCCTCGATCGTGGGCGCGGCCTTCGTCAAGGTCAAAGACGGCGGCTCGATCATGGGTGCGCTTTATAAAGGCGTCATCGTGTCGGGCGTGCTGGCGGCGTTGGCTTACTGGCCCATCACCCAATCGCTGATGCGCGACAACATCCACGGCGCCACGGCGTTGTACGCCTGCGCACTGATCGGCCTGGTGCTCACCGGCCTGATCGTGTGGATCACCGAGTACTACACCGGCACGCAGTACACCCCGGTGCAGCATGTTGCATCGGCCAGCACCACCGGGCACGGCACCAACATCATCGCAGGGCTCGGTATTTCGATGAAATCTACCGCGTTGCCGGTGATCGCGGTCTGTGCAGCAATCTGGGGGGCGTTCCATTTCGGCGGCTTGTACGGCATTGCGATTGCAGCGACGGCCATGTTGTCGATGGCCGGCATGATCGTTGCGCTGGACGCGTATGGGCCGATTACCGATAACGCCGGCGGCATCGCCGAGATGGCCGAGCTCCCCCCCGAGGTCCGCAACATTACCGATCCGCTGGACGCGGTGGGCAACACCACCAAGGCAGTGACCAAGGGCTACGCGATCGGATCGGCGGCGCTGGCTGCGTTGGTGCTGTTTGCCGACTACACGCACAACCTGCAGGCGGCCAATCCCGACCAGGTGTACGCCTTCGATCTATCCGACCACACGGTGATCATCGGGCTGCTGATTGGCGGGCTGATTCCGTATCTGTTCGGCGCGATGGCGATGGAAGCGGTCGGCCGCGCCGCCGGCGCCGTGGTGGAAGAAGTGCGCCGTCAGTTCCGCGAGCTTCCCGGCATCATGGCCGGCACCGCCAAGCCGCAGTACGACCGCGCGGTCGATATGCTGACCCGCTCGGCGATTGGCGAAATGATCGTGCCGTCGCTGCTGCCGGTGGTGGTTCCGATCATTGTGGGGTTGCTACTGGGGCCGCGTGCACTGGGTGGCTTGTTGATCGGCACGATTGTCACTGGCTTGTTCCTGGCGATTTCGATGACCACTGGCGGCGGCGCCTGGGACAACGCCAAGAAATACATCGAGGACGGCCACTTCGGCGGGAAAGGCAGCGAGGCGCACAAGGCTGCGATTACCGGCGACACGGTCGGTGACCCGTACAAGGACACCGCGGGGCCGGCGATCAACCCGTTGATCAAGATCATCAACATCGTGGCCTTATTGCTCGTGCCCCTGCTGTAACGCTGCGATGACCGCAGGTCGCGTGACCTGCGGTCGTGACGACGGAAGCAGCCGACCAACCAGTCGCGGCAGGTCACGCGGAAAGTGGCAACGCTGCGGCCCAGGGACCAGGCACATAAGGGCACGGCCGACCCGCTCATCTGCTCACCAGCTCAGGATCGGCAGCACGCCGGCGCCGGCTGGCGGCGACCATCGTCGATATGAAATCGTCGATACGAAGATGGCACCCCCAGGTGGAAGGGGCTGGCCCGTGTTGGCAAGCCCCCGTCCCGCCCTGACCAACGATCACAGGCAGCCGATCAAGCCGTCATAGATCGGCGGTGCGCCGCCCGGCAGTGGCTGGAACAGCGGATTGGCCACCGCAAGCGTGCGATACATCTCATCCAGGCGGGTCCCGGCCTTCAACGGTGCCGTGCAGCGCCACACCCGACTGTCCGACCGCAGGTAACCGCTGCGCGGATCGACGCTGACCTCACTGGCGCCGAAGGTCCAGATGCAGCTCCGCACCACCCCGGTGACGCGATGCACCGAGCAGCGGAAGCGCAGCGGCTGGTAGTCGCTGAAGTCGCCACCGCAAAAGGTATCGCCGCAGATATTGTCGAAGTCGCGGTCCAGCCGCTGCTCCAGGTCGATGAACGCCTCCCAGCCCTCGCCATTGGCGGGCCAGTCCACCGCGTCCACAAAGGTGGGTGGAGGCTTGGCGGCGGCGATCTGGGCGGTAAGGGACAGCAGCAGGAGAACGAGCAAACGCGCAAGCCTGGACATTGGCAATTCCTATGCGGTGGATGAGCCTGCAGCGTGCGCCGCCGGCCGGGCCGCAACGATCAGGCAGCCACCCGTGATGAACGCGGGCTATGCCGCACGCAGTGGTCAGGACATTGCCCATTCAGTGTCGCTGCAGCGCAACAGCCGAACGCGTAGAATCGCGCTCCACACACTGCTGACGCCTCGGAGCTACCCGCATGGGCCTTGAACTGGTCACCTCTGGCAAGAATCTGCCGGAAGAAATCAACGTCGTCATCGAGATCCCCAAGGATTCCGAGCCGGTCAAGTACGAAGTCGACAAGGCCAGCGGGGCGATCTTCGTGGACCGCATCCTGTCGACCCCGATGCGTTACCCCTGCAACTATGGCTACGTGCCCAACACCCTGTGCGGCGATGGCGACCCGGCCGACGTGCTGGTGGTGCTGCCGTTGCCACTGGTGCCGGGCTCGGTGGTGCGCTGCCGTCCGGTGGGCGTGCTGCGCATGAGCGACGAGGCCGGCAGCGACGAAAAGATCCTGGCCGTGCCGATCGAGAAGATCTTCTCCGGTTACGCGCACATCGAAGACATCAACCAGGTATCCAGCCACTGGATGGAGCGTATCGGCCACTTCTTCCAGCATTACAAGGACTTGGAGAAGGGCAAGTGGGTCAAGCTGGATGGCTGGGGCGGCGCGGCCGAGGCCAAGCGCATCCTGACCGAGTCGGTGGAACGCTACAATTCCGACGCACCCTAATCCATCGATCATGATGCTGCCCTGCGTGTTGGGGGCGACCGGGATCACGCTTCTGGCGTGATCCCGGTGACCGCAGTCGGCAGATTGGGTACATTGCCGAAAGCGTTTGGCCGGTGTCTGTCACCGGTGACTTCTGGGGAAGTGTCTTGCGTATTCTGTTTGTTGGGGACGAAGCCAGTCTTCCGTCCGACCTTGTCGACTATGTCGCCGACCTGGGCGACCAGTGGCAGGCGCAGCAGGTGGCCGATGGCAATTCGGCGATCGAAGCTGCCGCGCTGTCGCCGTTCGACGCCGTCATCGTTGCCCCGGTGCTGCCGGACCTGACTGCCGCCACCTTGCTGGGGCAAATCCGCACGCTGCGCCCGGACACCATTCGTATTGCGTTGATCGATGCGCAATGCGGCCAGCGCACGCCGCCGGCCCGCATCATCGGCGTGGCGCATCGCTTCTTGCCGATGCCGCTGGCACCCGAAGTGCTGCTCGAAGCGGTCACCAGCCTGGAAGAACTGCGCGAGCTGCTCAGCAATCCGCGCCTGCGCGCGGCGATCGGGCGGATCGAAAAGCTGCCCTCGCCTCCGCATTTGTACCTGAGCCTGATGCATGCGCTGGAAGAGGACGATGGCGCCGATGCGGCCGATATCGCCAAGCTGATCGCCGGCGACCCGGCGATCGCGGCGAAAGTGCTGCAATTGTGCAATTCGGCGTTTTTTTCAGGTGGCCGCAGCATTACCGATCTGCGCACGGCGGTGACCCGCCTGGGCGTGGCGACGCTGCGCGACCTGGTGCTGGCCAGCGAAGTGTTTTCGGTCCAGACGCTCACACCGGCCGAGCGCAATGCGATGCAGCGCCGCGCCCTGCTCTCCTCGCGCCTGGCGGCCAAGGTGCTTCCGCCGACCAGCGCAGAACTCGGTTCCACCGCCGCACTGCTGGCCGACATCGGCCTGCTGCTGCCGGGCGTGCGCGACGAGCGCGAACCACCGGCCGAAGGCGGCGACGAACGCCTGGGTCACACCGAAGCCGGCGCCTACCTGCTTGGCCTGTGGGGCTTGCCGATGCCCATCATCGAAGCGGTGGCCTTCCATCGCCATCCGCTGCGTTCCAGCATGCGCAGCTTCTGGGTCACCGGCGCAGTGCATGTCGCCACGGCATTGGCCAGCGGCGAAAGCGTGGACGAAGAGTACCTGACCAAGGTCGGCGTCATCGCGCGCCTGCCAAGCTGGCGCGAACAGGCCGACACGTTGCTGGGGCTTACCGAAGCGTAAGTTAGTCGCATGCGGCATGCCTGAAAAAAAACGCGGCCAAGGCCGCGTTTTTTATGCCGTTTCTTCCTGCATGGAGCCGTTACGCCAGGGCCGCGCATTGCAAACCTTGGCCTGGGTGACGACGACCCTCACCCGACGCGCACCGCAGGTGCGCTCACGCGCTGTGGAAGCTGCACGGCAATAAGGACGGCAGTTCTCCCAAGCCGCATCGCTCGGCAACCTTCACCTCCTGCGCGCGCTCTTCGCGGGAGTGCCGCACCGCTTGAGTAGCGCAGCGATTACCCTGCATCTAAATCACCGCGTCGCACGCGCAGCTTCCTCATCGCATCAGCGCATTGCACATAAAAAAGACGGGCCTTGCGGCCCGTCTTCTATTTACTACGCGCGTCGATGGATCAGAAGCGCTGGGTGTACTTCATGTACACGAAACGACCGATTTCGAAGCCGCCGTAGTAGGCGAAGCTGCTGTTCGGTGCCGAGTACTGCAGCGGACCGCGGTGATCGAACACATTGTTCGCGCCGAGTGCGACCGTTGCGTCCCACGGCGCCTTCCAGTTGACCTGCAGGTCGTGGAAGGTGTTGGCGCCGGTGTGACGCAGCGGGTCGGACTCGCCATTGGCGACATGGTCCGGCGCATCGCAATAGCCTTCGGCCAGCGTGATGCAGCTTTCCTTCATGCCCGAGTAGTAACGCAGGGTGTAGTTGACGCCGAAATCACCCAGCGACCAGTTCACGCCAACGTTCGAACGCACGCGGAAGATGCCCGGCTCGCCGACGCGACCAATCATGATGGCGTTGCCCGCGCTGTCCTGGCCGGCTTCGTCGTACTTGCTGACGTAGCTGGTCTGCCAGTCGAAGGTGAAGGAACCGATGGCCGTTTCCGGCAGGCTGTACTTCACACCCAGGTCGTAGCCTTCGGTTTCCATCTGACCGAGGTTGGCCACGCCGTAGCTCATCGCCGAGATATGACCATCGGCTGCGCGTGTGACATTTGCGCAACGTTCTGCATTGCCGAGCACATAGCAGTCGCGCAGGATGCGGTCGACGCTATCGGCGATGATCATGTCGTTGATCTCGTAGCGGTACCAATCCAGCGAGATGTCCAGACCCTGCACCCAACGCGGGCTCCAGACCAGACCGGCGGTCTTGCTCGTGGAGGTTTCCGGCTTCAGGTTCGGGTTGGCGCCGCTGATGAATTCATCAGGCGTCTGGCACGGATAGGTCGTGCAAGGCACGAAGCCCTGACCGAGCTGGGTGTAGCCGAGCGGAACATTGGCATTGTTGCAAGCCGCGTTGCCGTTGACGCTGTTCGGGGCGCCGACGCCGCAAGGATCGATGTAAGACTCGAAGCTGCTGCTCAGGCCACCATACAGGTCGCTGATGGTCGGCGCACGGAAACCTTCTGCATACGTCGCACGCACCAGCAGGTCTTCCAGCGGACGCCAGGTCAGGCCGAACTTCGAGTTCAGCGTGTTACCGAAGTTGCTGTAGTCCGAATAACGCGTTGCGGCGTTGAAGGTCAGTTCCTTGGCGAAAGCGACATCGCTCAGGAGCGGAACATTCAATTCGAGGTAGACCTCGTCCAGCGAGTACTGGCCCTGCGTGGTCTTGGCACCCAGGCCGGTGCTTTCGCCCGACTGCGCAAACGCATCCGGAGAGAAGCGACCTTCTTCCTTGCGATGTTCATAGCCCACCGCAACGCCCAGATCGCCAGCCGGCAGCTCAACCACCGAACCGGACAGGTTTGCGGTGAAGCTGGTGGTCTTGGTCAGGCCGGTATCGGTGAAGGTCGGAAACAGGAATTCCTGCAGCGCCGGGTCGGCAAGCGAGCCCTGACCTGCAACGTTGTACGGCAGCAGCGGATTCCAAGGACGGCAGGCCGACAACGAGATCGGGTCTGCAGCGGTACCGCACTGCGCAACGCCCTGGCCGTTGATGAAGGACGGGCCCAGTGCCTGACGCGACGCGATGAGGCTCATGTCGCCACGGCTGCGCTTGGTGTTCTCGTTGCGGTTCCACAACGCACCCACGTCCCAGTCCCAGGTCTTGCCGCCGATGTCGAAGTAGCCACTCAAGGTCGGCGCGAAGCGCAGGGTCTTGAGCTGGTTTTCGCTGGCGCGCGGCACTTCCCACAGACGGCGACGGAAGTCGACATCCTGGCCGATCGGATTAAACGCGCTGCTGCCTTCCAGCGGAGTGCCGAACGAACCGGACTGATACGGGTAGCCCGCGATCTGTCCATCGGTCGTGCGCTCGTTGTAGGCAATATCGGCGTTGAAGGTGATGGCATCGGCAACGTCGTAGTTGACGTTGGCGAACACCGACTTCCGCTCGATACCGGTCTGCACCATCATCTGCTGGTTCGAGTTGGCGTACTCGGCCGGCGTGATGCGGTGATAGTCGGCCGGGTTGTTCGGGTTGCCGCCGGCATTGAGCGTCTGCCACACCGCGGTATCCGGATCATCGCAGTCGACCTGCAGCGGATTGCACCACGAACCGTTCTGGCTGATCGGGCTCCAGCTGTTCGGGGTCGAGTTGGGACCACGCGAACCATCGCGGCTGAACCAACGGTTCTTGGCGAACACCGGGTCCTGCTTGGAATATTCGGCAGACAGCGTCACGCCACCGCGCTCGCCCTGCGAGCCAACAGTGAAGGAGTACTGCGTGGTGTCGCCGTCGCCCTGGCCGAACTGGCCGAACTGCACGCTGGCTTCAGCGCCGTCGAAACGCTTGCGGGTGATGACGTTGACCACACCGGCGATTGCGTCTGAGCCGTAGATGGACGAGGCGCCGTCCTTCAGCACTTCGATACGTTCGATTGCCGACATCGGAATCTGGCTGAGATCCTGCAGACCGGAGGTCGATGCACCCAGACGCTTACCGTTCACCAGCACCAACGTACGCTGCGCGCCGAGATTGCGCAGGTCGACGTAGTAACCGCCAACGTCTTCGCCGGACGATAGCGCGTCAGCGCGCGAGATGGCCGGGGAGCCGGCGGAGGTCAGGTTCTGCAGCACGTCGGCAACAGACGTCAGGCCCTGCTTTTCCAACGCTTGACGGTCAAGCGTCAGGATCGGCTGCTGCGTCTCGACGTCCGCGCTGCGGATGCGCGAGCCGGTGATCTCGATACGGTCAAGCGTGGTGGTCGACTCTTGTGCGGCGGCAAAAGCCGGCGTCAACGCGATCGCAATACCGGCGGGCAACAGGCCCAGCCGCACTGCGGAAGTGCGAAGGTTCATCAATCTCTCCAGGGTTCGTTAGTGGCGCGTTAAGCGCCCCTGTGCAAATTACGATTGCGTGAACGCCGTCGCTTTGCGCGTCACGCTACGTGGCTTTGCCGAATCTGGCGGATTTGCCGTTTGGTCGCGGTAGTGCGATGCGGAGACACCGAAGCGCGCACGGAACGCACGCGCGAAGCTGCAGCAGTTGTCGAAGCCGCTTGCCGCTGCAACCTCGCCGATCATCATTGAGGTATCGCGCAACAAATCGGAGGCACGCTCCAGACGCAAGCGTGCCGACAACGCTTGCGGGCTTTCTTCGTACAAGCTCTGAAACGTCTTGGAGACGTACCAGCTGGAAAAGTTGGTCAGCTGCGCCAGTTCGCTGATGCGCACCACGCGGTCGCTGTTGCCTTCCAGGTACAGCCGCGCACGCTGCATGCGCCCGAACACCTGACGCCGACGGCTGCGCGAGCGGCCCGGGCAACGCTGTTCCTGCGCAATGAAATCGCGCTGCATCGCGGCCAGGTGCAACAGCAACGGCCGCGCGGACGCGCTACCGCTTTGTGCGGCAGCATTGCGCCACAAGCGCAAGGCGATGCGCAGATCGCTGCGCGACAACTGGGCACGGCCGGGATACAGCGTGGCGTCAGTCAGTTCAGCAAGCGACTGCAGGCTCTCGCCATCCAGACCGACATCCACGCAGAGCGCGCTGCGGTCTGCCTGCACGGTGGGATGGGAATCCTTGTCGAAGGCGATCCAGTCGCTGGCGCGCAGACGAAAGCGGCCTTCCTTGGATTCCACCCATGCGCGTCCACGCAGCTGAATCCACAACGTGAATGTCGCCGCGCTGGTCCGGATACTACCTAGTCGCGAGACCGCCAGACAGGTGGTCGATGTCGACTCGCTGGCGCTATCAAGCGCGAGCGCAAGCCCACGATCTGCAGTGATGACCTGTTGCATGTTGGCAGCCCCCTGTACAAAAGAGGGCGTAGTGTTTTGCCGAATGTGTCGTCAGTCAGGAAGTTTTGACGAAACTGTGCCGAAATTGCCACGAAGCCTTTCCGAAAAACTTACGAAGCACTTTTTCTCAATACCGCCAACAAGTTAGCAATCAGGCCAACTGGCGCCACGGCATGCTGCGGCAGCGCCATGTATGCAATAGCGCTGCCATCTTCTTCGGCCAGCGACACATACAACGTCCCGTCGTGCTGGTTCAGGCTGAAACCGTTGATGGTGGTGAACTTGACCGCATCCAGACACTGGCCGCGACCGCTGCGCAGCTCGCTATCGTAGGCAGCGCAACTGTCGGTCGACGACAGGTAATGCAGCTGGCCATTCACGCCCGGCGCCCAACTGCGATATCGCCAGCGCGACGGCTGCTGCGGATCAACGACATGCAACGTATCGGCCGCCAGCGACGGAGCGACCTGCCAGACACCGCCGCCGCTGAGGCGGGTCAGCAACACCTGTCCGCTGACGCGGTCCAGGCGTAGTTGCGAGACGTCCTGCAGCGTTGCCAGCGCACGCCATGGGCTGCTGCGCCGGTCGTACAGCGTTGCGAAGGTATGCCCGTCGTCGGCAGCAGCAAGCACCAGCAACCGGTCGGGATCGGGAAGATGGATCGCCTGCAGCGGGCGCGGCTGCGGCACAGGCAGTCGCACCACCTGGCCGCTACCGGGGGTCACTTCGAATAACGCGGCATGCCCGGCTGCATCGCTGCCGCTGACCAGCACGCGTTGCGAATCGGCTGACCAGTCGCCGGCCTGGCGAGAATCCGGGCGCAGCCCTTCGATCAAGCGCACCGAGCCGGGCTTGCTGACATCGCCCCACCACAGCCCGTACGCACCGGAGCGATTGGATGCAAAGATCAGCTGGCGCCCGTCCGGCGCGATCATCGGCTGATCGTCGCGCCCGCTGGATGGAAACAGGCGGCGTCGAATGTAGCCGCCATTCATCGTGTCGCCAATGACCTGGTAGACGCCGAATTGCGGTTTGCGTTGCACGAACACCAGATGGCCGTGCGCCACGTCCGGTGCCTGCGCATCGTCCACGCCCACATCGTGCAAGCTGTGGTCTCGCAGATCGAGGCGATACAGCCGCGCCTCGCTGTCCACGCGACGCCCGAAGATCAAACCGCTGCCGTCGGGCAGCCAACTCCATCCACGGATATCGGCGTTGTCATGGGTGAGTCGTTCGGCAACGCCGCCTTCGGCCGGAATCCGCCACAGGTCCCCGAGCTGCGGATTACGCAGAAATACAATCCAATTCCCATCGGGCGAATAACGCGGCGCGTAATCGAAATCACCCGCCTGTGCCGGGTAGTCCAGCGCCTGCCAGTGCCTGGTTGCCAGATCCAGGCGACGCATGCGGGACGCGCCGTGCGTGCCGGTCATGCTGCCAAATACCAGCGCGCGCCCATCCGGCGACCAGCTGAAACTCAGCATGTCGGCACCATCGCACCGCACGACCTCGCGCGAGGCCGCCGGCCCGGTGGCCGCAGCGATCATGACCCGGCAGCTCCCGTCGGGCGCCTGCCTGGAAAACGCGATCTGGCGGCCATCCGGCGACCACGCCGGCAAACGATCGGAGACGCCGGGGCCAGGCGTTTCCAGTACCCGCGGATAGGCATTGTCGGTGGTCTTGACCAGGATCGAGGTGCCGGCACGATCGCGGGTCAACGAGGCGTACGCCACCATCGCGCCATCGGGCGACAGGCTTGGCGTGAGATCGAATCCACCGCCTGCGGTAATCACCTGATACGGCCGCTTGGGGCTGCCCAAGACCGCAGGCGCTTGCTCGGCTTCAGGCGCCGGGGCACGTCGCCATGAGGTCCATACCGCAAGCCCCAGCACGACCAGCAACGCCACGCAGGCGACTGCCAGCGCCATCGAGCGCTGCGGCCGCAGCGCGGCCGGCGTCGCAGCGGTGGGCGCCACAGGCTGGCCACGCGCGGCGCGGATGGGTGGTGCAACAGCGTCGGACTGCTCGGGGACGGACGCCACGCCTGCGTATGGCTGCGCCGGCTCGAACGCATCCGAACCAGGTGCCTCGTCCGGCAGCGTTGCCGATGCAGGTGCATGCGCTTCCCACGCAACCGCCGCCATCAAGCGATACCCCGTCTTGGCGATGGTCTCGATATGCTCCGAGCGCTGCCCGCCGTGGCTGGCAAGCGCCTTGCGCAGCTGCGTGACCGCCTGGGTCACCACATCGTTGGTCGGCAAGGTATCGGGCCAAACCTCGGCCAGCAGTTGCTCGCGCGTGACCACCTGGCCCGGCTGCCGTGCCAGGGTCAGCAACACCGCCAGGGATTTGGGCGCCAGCCGCAGCGGACGCTTTGCGCCAGGTGCGTGCACCTCGCGCGAGGCAACGTCGACCACGCACTGGCCGACCCGTAGCCGGCCCGATGGCATTGCAATGACGGGAGGAACACTCATCGGCAAAAAACACGCGTCGGCATGCAAGAACAACAAAGAGCGCCCCGCGCAATCCGTGAAACGCCAAATTCAGCAAAGGACGACGACCAACTGTGTCATGCATCCATTTGGTGCAAATTTTACGCTATGCCCCGTTGCTTCCTATGACAGGCGGCAGCGTCAGGCTCTCTCTCTCGCCGACGAATTCGAATAATGACGATGTACCCTTCGCGCCTTCTGGCGCGATTTTTTTATCTGCGATTCAGCTAAATCAGCCGAAACCCTTATTTCCTGGAATCGCTTGCAACCCTGCCATCGCGCGGCACTTGCGCACCGCGCTGCAATCTTTTCATTACAAAAATGAACTTTTCCTAAGCAGGCGCTACATCACGTTCCGTGAAACGCTGCCATGTAACGCGTCACGTGGCGCGATAGACCTGCGCGCCCTGCGCGACGAATTGCGCGGACTTTTCCTGCATGCCCGTCGATAACGCCTGCGCATCGCTCATGCCGTGCTCTGCTGCGTAATCACGCACGTCCTGGGTAATCTTCATCGAACAGAAGTGCGGCCCGCACATCGAGCAGAAGTGGGCCAGCTTGTGCGCGTCCTTTGGCAGCGTCTCATCGTGGAACTCCTTGGCCTTTTCCGGATCCAGGCCAAGATGGAACTGGTCGTCCCAACGGAACTCGAAACGCGCCTTGCTCAGGGCGTTGTCGCGTACCTGCGCGCCCGGATGCCCCTTGGCGAGGTCGGCTGCATGCGCGGCGATCTTGTAGGCCATGATGCCGTCGCGCACGTCCTGCCGGTTGGGCAGGCCCAGGTGTTCTTTCGGAGTGACGTAGCAGAGCATGGCGGTGCCGAACCAGCCGATCATTGCCGCCCCGATCGCGCTGGTGATGTGATCGTAGCCCGGCGCGATGTCGGTGGTCAGCGGGCCCAGGGTGTAGAACGGCGCCTCGCCGCATTCGCGCAGCTGCTTGTCCATGTTTTCCTTGATCAATTGCATCGGCACATGGCCGGGACCTTCGATCATGGTCTGCACATCGTGCTTCCAGGCGAGCTTGGTCAGCTCGCCCAGCGTTTCCAGCTCGCCGAATTGCGCCGCGTCGTTGGCATCGGCAATGCAGCCGGGGCGTAGGCCATCGCCCAACGAAAACGCCACGTCGTAGGCCTGCATGATCTGGCAGATGTCTTCGAAGTGCGTGTAGAGAAAGTTCTCTTTGTGATGCGCCAGGCACCACTTGGCCATGATCGAACCGCCACGCGACACGATGCCGGTCACGCGCTTTGCGGTCAGGGGCACGTAGCGCAGCAGCACGCCCGCGTGGATGGTGAAGTAATCCACGCCCTGTTCGGCCTGTTCGATCAAGGTGTCGCGGAAGATGTCCCAGGTGAGTTCTTCGGCGCGCCCATCGACCTTTTCCAATGCCTGATAGATCGGCACCGTGCCGATCGGCACCGGCGAGTTGCGGATGATCCACTCGCGCGTCTCATGGATGTGCTTGCCGGTGGACAGATCCATGACCGTGTCCCCGCCCCAGCGGATCGACCACACCAGCTTCTCGACTTCTTCGGCAATGCCTGAAGACACCGCGCTGTTGCCGATGTTGGCATTGATCTTGGTCAGGAAATTGCGGCCAATGATCATCGGCTCGCTTTCGGGGTGATTGATGTTGTTGGGCAAGATCGCACGGCCGCGTGCGATCTCTTCGCGCACGAACTCCGGTGTAATGCGTTGCTGGATCGAGGCGCCGAACGCCTGGCCCGGATGCTGCTTGCGCAAGCTTGCATCGGTCACCGCTTCCAGGCGCTGATTTTCGCGAATCGCCACGTACTCCATTTCCGGCGTGATGATGCCGCGGCGCGCGTAATGCATCTGGGTGACGTTGGCGCCCTGGCGCGCTACCCGCGGCAGACGCCGCGCCGGAAAGCGCACTGCATCCAGACGCGCATCGTGCTCGCGGCCACGCCCGAAGCTGGAGCTCAGCCCGCCCAGGGCGACGGTGTCGCCACGCTCGGCAATCCACTGCGCACGCAGCGGTGCCAGACCGGCGGCCAGATCGATCGCCACCCGCGGATCGGTGTAAGGCCCGGACGTGTCGTAGACGCTGAGCGGCGGATTCTCTTCGCCACCGAACAAGGTGGGCGTGCGCGTCAACGCGATCTCGCGCATCGGCACTTGCAGATCCGCGCGCGAGCCTCGCACGAAAATCTTGCGTGAACCGGGAATCGGCTGGGTGACGGCCTCCGACAACGACTGGGCTTGTTGCTGCAAAACGGTGGGCGCGGCATTCATGGCATTCGTCCTGTGTGCTGGCCCTGCGAAGGAGTCGCAGTGCGGACGAAGCGGCGGCGCTCGATACGGATCGCCCGTGCATGCACGAACCATCGCATCTGACGAAGCTTCCCTACGCCGGTATCAGCCGGATCAGGTTCGAAGGGACTATCTCAACCGCAGCACGCTGCGGTACCCCCACTTCTGCGGCGATTAAACCACATCGCACCCTGCGCGGCTAAACAAACGTCGCCAGAGACCTGCGGCGCGCATGGCGCCAAGCCAAACCCATAGGGCATACCGCACTGACGCGGCGCCCGCACCGGCCTGCTGTTGCGCGTGGCAAGGTTGTCGCGTCCGGCGGCGACATATGTCCGCACAGGTCATCCCACGTCGCTGCAGCACACGCCCTGCGTTGCGCAGGCATTACATGGCGCGCCAATGCATTGCGCGCGTGGCCACGCAACAAGGCGCCGATTGACGAAAAACGGCGGCGAAACCCGCTCGTTAAATTCCCGCTAAGCCTGCAGGGCATGCCGGAAACGCCGCGCGCATGCAGGTGTCATTCACGGGGATCGCGCTGTCGCTCCTCCTCTACCGGGAACCGCCGTACATATGACTATGACAACGCTCCACCCGACCATGCGTCGGGGCTCGCTCGCGATCGCCATCAGCCTGTGCGTCAGCACGAGCGCCATCGCCCAGGAACAAACCGACAAGAGTCCGACCAACCTGGACAAGATCGAAGTCACCGGCTCGCGCATCCGCTCGGTCGATGTGGAAAATTCGCAACCGGTGCTGGTCCTGACGCGCCAGGACATCGAAAAGCAGGGCCTGACCTCGGTTGCCGACGTTCTCAAGCGCATCCCTTCCAACGGTGCAACGATGAACAGCACCGTCAACAACGGCGGCGACGGCTCGGTCACGGTCAGCCTGCGCAACCTGGGCGCCTCTCGCACGCTGGTGCTGGTCAACGGCCGGCGCTGGGTCTCGGGCCTGTCCGGTTCGGTGGATCTGAACACCATTCCCTCGGCCATCGTGGAGCGCGTGGAAGTCCTCAAGGATGGCGCCTCGTCGATCTATGGCTCCGATGCCATCGCCGGCGTGGTCAACATCATCACCCGTACCAATTTCGATGGTGCCGAAGTCAACGCCTACGTTGGCCAATATGGCCAGGGCGATGGCCAGCGCACCTCCTTCGATGCCACCGTGGGCGCCACCGGCGAGCGCGGCAACCTGGTCATCGGCTTGTCCAGCGTCAAGGAAGATGCGGTGATGGCAGGCGACCGGGAGATCTCCGCCGAGCCGGTGTACGGCGCGGGCTCTTCGGCCTACAGCAGCTACTCGGCAAGCGGCCGCCTCCGTGCAAATGGCACCAGCGGCGCATGGACGGTGTTGCCCGACAGTGCTACCGCCAGCGGCGACAGCAGGTATCCGCGCTACGGCCTGGACCAGTACACCGCCTTCAATACATCCGAATATGGCTACAACTACGCCAAGGACAATTACCTGGTGACACCACAGAAGCGCGACGCGTTGTATGTGCAGGGCAACTACGCACTCACCGACAACGTGCGCTTCAAGTTCGATGGACTGTATAACCGCCGCCAGTCGTCGCAGCAATTGGCCGGCTTTCCGCTGGCTTCGGTCAACACCGGCATCCTGTTGAGCGGCGACAGCTACTACAACCCGTACAACACGGCCTACGGCGGCGACGGGCGCGATGTGGGCTGGTCGCATCGCTTGACCGAATTCGCGCGCACCTACCAGCAGGACGTCAAGACCTCGCACGTGTACACCGGGCTGGAAGGCGACTTCCAGTTTGCCGACCGGCAGTTCAGTTGGGATGTGGGCTTTGCGCACAACCAGACCGACCAGACCGAAACCCAGTATGGCGATGTCAATCTGCTCAACCTGAGCAATGCGCTCGGGGCATCGGCCATCGTCAATGGCACCCTGGCGTGCCTGGACAGCGGCGGCGCCGTCATTACCGGCTGCGTACCGTTCAACCCCTTGTCGCCGGCCGGTGGCGTGACCCAGGAAATGCTGGACTACATCCTGTTCACTGCGCACAACACCTATCAATACAAAAACAGCAGCTTCACCGCCAACCTCACCGGCGACCTGTTCGAGCTGCCCGCCGGCTGGATGAGTTTTGCCGCCGGTGTCGAACACCGCGAGGAAAGCGGGTTTTCCTCACCGGATGCCCTGATCTCTGCCGGCTATACCTCGGGCAATTCGTTCACGCCCACCTCCGGCTCGTACACGCTCAACGACTACTACACCGAAGTGGCGATTCCGCTGCTGAAGGATGTGCCTGGTGCGCAGTTGCTGGAGTTGAGCGCGGCTGTGCGCTATTCGGACTACAACACCTTCGGCAGCACCACCAATAGCAAGTTCGGCTTCAAGTGGAAGCCGGTCGCCGACCTGCTGATTCGCGGCAATTACGCCACCGGTTTCCGCGCGCCATCGATCGAAGATCTGTATCTGGGCGCGTCGGACAGTTTCGATACCTACTCCGATCCCTGCTCGACCAACAGCACCTCCTACACCAGCGCGATTGCGGCCGCATGCGCCGCCCGCGGCGTGCCTGCCAATTACGTTGCCGAATACAACAGCGCCAGCGGCAACTCCGGCCAGACCATCTATCCGTTCACCTACACCAGCAACGCCAATCTGCAACCGGAAAAGTCCAAGAACACCACGCTTGGCTTTGTCTACAGCCCGGCTTCGGTGCAGGGCCTGGACGTGTCGCTGGACTGGTGGAAGATCCAGATCACCGACGCCATCACCGAATTCAGCGCCAATCAGATCCTGACGCAGTGCTACCAGTTCAACGTCTCGGCGTTCTGCGACCTGGTGACCCGCGATGCGACCGGGACCATCACCGGCCTGGTGATCCAGCCGGTGAATATCGGCGAGCAACGCATGCAGGGCTACGATTTCACCGCGCGTTACAAACTGCCGCAGACCGCAATCGGCCAGTTCATGCTGACGCTGGATTCGACCTACGTGGCGGTCAACGAGCAGAAGCAGGACGACAATTCTGCGTGGGAAAGCTACAACGGCATCTACCACACCAATAATCCGAACTGGCGCACCCGCGGCACGCTCACCCTGGACTGGAGCTACGGCAATCTGGCCGCCAACTGGGCCGTGCGTTACTACTCGGGCATGAAGGACTACGATTCGGAACTGGACGACAACGGAAACTATCGCCACGTTGCGGCGACTGCGTTCAACGACATGCAGGTGTCTTACCAGCTTCCGTGGAATGCGACCGTGCGGCAGGGCCTGAACAACGTCTTCGACCGCGACCCGCCGGTCGCGCTCAGCGCCTCGGCCAACTCGTTCGATCCGGCCTACGCCATCCCGGGACGCTACAGCTACCTGCAGTACACCCAGCGCTTCTGAGCACGCTGTCCTGATCCACGTGGTGTCACAACGGCCTCCTTCGGGAGGTCGTTGTCTGTGTGCCACGGCTAACACGCAATCGAGCGCCTGGCACACGGCACGGCGATGGCGACATGCACAGACATTTCCACGGCACATCGCACCGTTAGCCTGCAGCCACTACAACAAGAAACCTGCTCTCTCTCCCTGCCGCCGATCTTCGGCGGCTTTTTTTTGTTGCCCGGGTTGACGCACAGCCGCCAAACGCCGGCCGGTCAACGCCATCACTCCAACGTATAGCCCACCCGCAAGCCGCCCCAGTGCTTGCCGCCGACGAAGATCGGCGCGGATAGGTCGAACATGATCTGGCCGGTATCGCGGCGATAGACCTGGAGGCGGTATGGGTCGGTGTGCGCGCCCACGCTGCGCCCAACGCGGTCGGTAAACTTGCGCTTGGTGCGGTTGCCGACCAGATCGCGCTTGGCATCGCCGGTCAACGGTTGCGTGAAGCGCAGATTGTGCGTGGGCACATAGCCATCGGGATTGGCGCAGATGGCGAAGACGATCCACGGGTGCGCGTCCAGCAGCGGCTCTTGCAAAGCGGGCAGTACCTGGTCGCAGAGCGCATCGAAGTCGGTATTGAACTTGGGCGGCTCCACGCCGGCGATCGGCGTATAGGTGCGCGCGAACAATGCAGCCTGCTCAATTTGCCCGCGCGCAATGGCCTGCGCCAGCGCACTGCCGATCTTGCCGGCCGTGGCAACGGCCAGCTCCTTGACCCGCGCGTGCCTGGGCACCAGCAGTGGGTCCGGCGGCAACCGGAACAAGCCCACGCAATCGCGCAGGGTTTCGGTGCCGCGCCCCAGCGCTTCGCTGCGTTCGGCCACGTGCGCAGCATGCTGCAGATTGCTGCGGCCCAACGCCACCACGCCATCTACCGCACGCTCGATCCCGCGAATTTCCCCGTCCTGCGCCTGGATGCGCCCGGCCACCGTGGTCATCGCGCTGCTGGCCTGCCCGAGCACGCGGGTGATGCCATCGAGCACCGCTTCGGTACCACGTGCAGAGGCTGCGCCCTCCCCCACGGCGGCGCTGGTTTCGGCCAGGATCGCGCGCACGTCGCGCGCCGCCGCTGCGGCGCGTTCGGCCAGCCGCCGGATCTCGGTGGCCACCACCGCAAACCCGCGCCCGGCATCGCCGGCATGCGCGGCTTCGATGCTGGCGTTGATCGACAGGATATTGGTCTGGAACGCCACCGAATCGATGACTTCGATGACTTCGCCCGCGCGCGACGCTCGGCGCTCCACTTCATGCATCGCCTGGCCCAGCGCATGCGCGGCGGCCACGCCTTGGCGCGCACTGTCGTCGGCGCTGGCGGCCAGCGCGATCACCTGTGCCAGCTCGGCATTGACGTCCTGCAGGCTCGACGACAACCGCTCCACCGCGGTGCGCGCGCCGTCCAGCGCCTCGTTCTGCGCCTGCGACTGGCGCACCATTTCATCGTTTTCGGCCACCAGCGGCGGCACTTCGGCGGCGATCTGCACCGACAAGGCCACTGCCTGACGGATGGCCTCGGCCAGATTGCCGAACCCGGCTTGCAGGCGCCGGCCCATCTCGGTTTCTGCCAGTCCTGGCGGCAACAACAGTTCGAGTTCGCAGCCGGCCAGCGCCTGCGCGGTGCGCTCGAGCACCGTGCGGTCTTCGTGCTCGGCCTGCAGACGCGCAACCAGCGGTTGCAGCAGGGGCGAGATCGGCACCGGCCGGCTGCCGTCGGCCAGACGCGTGGCCTCGCGCAGCAGGATCGCGGTTTCCACATGCGGCAGCGACAGCATCCAGCCGCCCTGCGCGCGGTCGCGCACATAGCGCACGCGCCGCGCCGGGTCGTCGCCCGGGGCAGCCCAGACGCCTTCTTCGCCCACCAGATCGGCGGCGCTCAACCCCCACACCACCGAGGCCGGCGCCCCCTGCAGCTCGGCCGCGGTCTTGCCCAGCACATCCAGGCCAACGCGGTTGCAGGCCACCACACACGCCTCGGCAGATAGGCGCAGCAAGGCCACGGGCGCATCCGGGAGCACGGCCGTCTGGGCCTGCGACGGCGGGTCGGGCTGTTGCATCGAATTCATGAGGGGCTCCTGCTCCATCCCGTGATTAGCGGCGTGCGGCGGCCGGAATTGAGCGGCAACCTCGACCGTACCGCGCTCAATATCCGGCCGCCTGTCCGTCCTTGCGGCTTTCCGAGGCACAGTAGTACACGCCGCTGGCCGGATCGCGGGCGATCGCCTGATACCCGCCGTACGGGCCGTCGGCAAAGATCACCCGGTGGCCTTTGCGCATCAGCGCGCGGATGGTGTCGTAGGAGAAGCCGGTTTCCAGGTTGACCTCGCCGCCATCGCTCATCGCGGTGGCCTGGCCGGTGGGCTCGGTGGAGCCCTCGTGCTGGATGCGCGGCGCGTCACCGGCTTCCTGCAGGTTCATGTGGAAGTCCACCAGGTTCATCACGATCTGCACATGCCCCTGCGGCTGCATCGCCCCGCCCATCACGCCGAAGCTCAGCCAGGGCTTGCCGTCCTTGGTGACGAAGGCCGGGATGATGGTCTGGAACGGCCGCTTGCCCGGCGCATAGCCGTTGGGGTGATCCTTCTTCAGCACGAACATCTCGCCGCGGTCCTGCAGGATGAAACCCAGCCCCGGCGGCGCCATGCCGCTGCCCATGCCACGGTAGTTGGATTGGATCAGCGACACCATCATGCCGTCGGCATCGGCCACGGTCATATAAATGGTGTCGCCTTCTTCCAGTTGCTTGGGTGTCCCCGGTTGTACTTCCTTGAGCGCCTTGTCCATCGAAATCAGCGCACGCCGCTGACTGGCGTAGTCCTTGGAGATCAGCCTGGCCAGCGGTGCCGGCTGAAACGCCGGGTCGGCATAGAAGCGTGCGCGGTCGGCGAAGGCCAGCTTCTTGGCTTCGGTGAACAAGTGCACGTGCTCGGCCGAGCCGAACGGAATCTTCGAGAAATCGTAGCCTTCCAGGATGTTGAGCATCTGCAACGCGGCGATGCCCTGGCTGTTGGGCGGCAGTTCCCACACATCAACGCCGCGATAGTTGGTGCTGACCGGCTCTACCCACTCACCCTGGTGGCTGGCCATGTCGTCGTAACTCAGATACCCGCCATTGGCCTTGAAGTAGGCGCCAATGGTGCGCGCGATCTCGCCCTTGTAGAACGCATCGCGGCCGCCGTCGGCAATCTGCTGCAGCGTGTTGGCCAGGTTCGGGTTCTTCCACAGCTCGCCCTTGCGCGGCGCGTGGCCGTCGATGGTGAATTGCTCCTTGAAACCCGGGTATTGCGACAGCCGCGGCACCGAACGGTCCCAGTAGTAGGCGATGGTTTCGGCCACCGGGTGGCCTTCGCGCGCGTAGCGGATGGCCGGCGCCAGGTTCTGCGCCATCGGCTTGCGCCCGAAGCGCGCGTGCAGCGCGAACCAGCCATCCACCGCGCCCGGCACCGACACCGGCAACGGTCCGGTCGGCGGAATGTCCTTCAGGCCGCGGCGCTGGAATTCAGCCAGGGTCAGCGATTTGGGCGAGCGGCCCGAGCCGTTGTAGCCATAGAGTTTGCTGGTCTTGGGGTCCCAGACGATCGCGAACAGATCCCCTCCCACGCCATTGCCGGTTGGCTCCATCAGGCCCAGCGCCGCATTGGCCGCGATCGCTGCATCCACCGCCGAGCCGCCGTCCTTCATCACATCCAGCGCGATCTGGGTGGCCAGCGGTTGCGAGGTGGCGGCCATGGCATGCGGCGCAATGACTTCCGAACGGGTGGCAAACGGCAGCCCGGTGACGCGGTCGGCAGCGCCGAGAGGTGACGCGAGCAGCGCCAGAGCAGACACCAACAAGACAGGTACGCGACGCATGTACAGGCAACTCCCCAAGACACAACAGTGGATGACCCACCATACCAGCGGCCCGGGGCACAGCGCCCGATCAACAGTGCGAGTTACGATAAACCCGCGCAGTTGGTGATCCAGGTCGGCTCTGCAGATCATGAGACGATGCGGTTTCAGCGGTAACCATGCTGCTGCCATGCGGCTTCGCACGATACGTGCAGCGGGCCCGCGGATGTTTCACCCGCAAGGGTTGACACCTCACCGGCGGCGATGGTTATCTCAACCCATGCTGCACCGCCCCACCACCTCGAGTGCTCTGATGTCCGCGCCCTTCGGCGCGTCGGCCGCGTCGCTTCTCGTGCTCGTACTTATTACCTCGCCAACCGGTGCGGGACGAGACTTCGTGTAGGCAACAGACACACAAGGCTTCGATCAGACCCCGCACCGGCAACGGCGCGGGGTTTCGCGTTTCAGGGATCACCAAAAGTTTCGAATGACATGAACGACATCATTGCCACATCCGCAACATCGCCGTGCGCCCAGACGCGCATGGCCGCCTGTGGTTGCCTGCGCCGTGTCATCGCGCGTCCCCGCTTTGCTCAGCCGGCCAGTGCCCGCACTGCCGGCTGATCCATTTATCGACCAATCTCCACTGCCAACTCCGCAAGGACATCCCATGAGCAACGACACCCAACCGAAAATCGCGATCATCGGCTACGGCAGCCAGGGCCGCGCACACGCGCTGAACCTGCGCGATTCCGGCTTCGACGTCACCGTCGGCCTGCGTGCCGGTGGCCCGACCGAAGCCAAGGCCCAGGCCGACGGCTTCACCGTCGTGGCACCGTCCGAGGCGGTCAAGAGCGCTGACCTGGTCGCCATCCTGACCCCGGACATGGTGCAGAAGAAGCTCTACGAAGACGTCATCGCGCCGAACATGAAGCAGGGCGCCTGCCTGCTGTTCGCGCATGGCCTGAACGTGCACTTCGACATGATCAAACCGCGCGCCGATCTGGACGTGGTGCTGGTCGCGCCCAAGGGCCCGGGTGCGCTGGTGCGTCGCGAATACGAGATCGGCCGCGGCGTGCCGTGCATCTATGCGGTGTACCAGGACACCAGCGGCAAGGCCGAGCAGTTCGCGCTGACCTATGCCGGCGGCCTGGGTGGCGCGCGCGCCAACATCATCAAGACCACGTTCAAGGAAGAAACCGAAACCGATCTGTTCGGCGAGCAGGCCGTGCTGTGCGGCGGCGCCTCGTCGCTGGTGCAGGCCGGTTTCGAAGTGCTGGTCGAGGCCGGCTATCAGCCGGAAATCGCATACTACGAAGTGCTGCACGAATTGAAGTTGATCGTGGACCTGTTTTACGAAGGCGGCATCACCCGCATGCTGGAATTCGTGTCCGAAACCGCGCAATACGGCGATTATGTCAGCGGCCCACGCGTGATCGATGCCAGCACCAAGGCGCGCATGAAGGACGTGCTGACCGACATCCAAAACGGCACCTTCACCAAGAACTGGGTGGCCGAATACGACGCCGGCCTGCCGAACTACAACAAGTTCAAGCAGGCCGACCTGGAGCACCCGATCGAGGAAGTGGGCAAGAAGCTCCGCGCCAAGATGGTGTGGCTCAACGGGCAACAGCAAGCCGCTGCCGCACCTGCGAATCAACAGGCGGCATAACGCCGCCGCCTCCCCCACCGCTTAAACCGAAGGTCCGCAACGCATGAACACCTCCGCACACAGCACGCCCCGCAATGGCGCGCGCTGGCTGACGCAGGCCCTGGAAGCCGAAGGCGTGGAAACGCTATTCGGCTATCCGGGCGGCACCATCATGCCGTTCTACGATGCCCTGGTGGATTCCAGGCTCAAGCACATCCTGGTTCGTCACGAACAGGGCGCTGCACTGGCTGCCAACGGCTATGCCCGTGCCAGCGGCCGGGTCGGCGTGTGCCTGGCCACCTCCGGCCCGGGCGCGTCCAACCTGGTCACCGGCATCGCCGATGCGATGCTCGACTCGGTGCCGATGATCTGCCTGACCGGCCAGGTCGCCACCCCGTTGCTGGGCACCGATGCATTCCAGGAGCTGGACGTGTTCGGCATGACCATGCCGATCGTCAAGCACAGCTTTCTGGTGCGGCGCGTGGAGGAGCTTCCGGAGATGGTGCGCCAGGCATTTCGCATCGCGCGCGAAGGACGTCCCGGGCCGGTGCTGATCGACCTGCCCAAGGACGTGCAGGTGGCAGATGCCTCGCATCTGCCGCCGCATGTTCCGGCAGCCGTGCAGCCGCCGCCGGCGCCAGCGGACGCGAAACTGGCCGAAGCACTGGCGGCGATCGCCGGCGCCGAACGCCCGGTGGTGTACGGCGGGGGCGGGATCGCGCTGGCGGGCGCGGTGGAGCCGTTCCGGCGCTTTGTCGAAGCCACCGGCATCCCGACCGCGCTGACCTTGCGCGGCCTGGG
Source organism: Xanthomonas sp. D-36-1 (assembly GCF_017746155.1). Classification (NCBI taxonomy): domain Bacteria; kingdom Pseudomonadati; phylum Pseudomonadota; class Gammaproteobacteria; order Lysobacterales; family Lysobacteraceae; genus Xanthomonas; species Xanthomonas sp. D-36-1. The sequence goes on along the minus strand of NZ_JAGHWR010000057.1, from coordinate 22,755 downwards.
TGCGCTGCCGCATGCGCATCCCGATTACCTGGGCATGCTGGGCATGCACGGCACCCGTGCGGCCAACATGGCCATCCAGGAATGCGATCTGCTGGTGGTGGTCGGTGCGCGCTTCGACGACCGTGCCACCGGCAAGCTGAGCGAGTTCGCACCGTTTGCGCGCGTCATCCACCTGGATGCCGACGCGTATGAAATTTCCAAGCTGCGCACTGCCGACATCGCAGTGCCCGGCGACGTGGCCACCAGTCTCAAGGCACTGAGCGCAGCCCGGGCCAACTGCCAGGCCTGGCGCACGCGTTGTTTTGCCAACCGCGAAAAATTCGGCGCGCGTTACGACGCGCCCGGTACCGACATCTATGCCCCGGCGCTGCTCAAGCGCCTGAGCGAAGTGGCTCCGGCCGACACCATCATCGCCTGCGATGTGGGTCAGCATCAGATGTGGGTGGCGCAGCATTGCCGCTTCAACGACCCGCGCAATCACCTCACCAGCGGCGCGCTCGGCACCATGGGCTTCGGTCTGCCGGCCGCGATGGGCGCGCAGTTCGCCTGCCCTGACCGCACCGTGGTGCTGGTTTCCGGCGACGGCAGTTTCATGATGAACGTGCAGGAGCTGGTGACCATTGCGCGCTGCAAGCTGCCGGTGAAGATCGTGCTGCTGGACAACAGCTCGCTGGGCATGGTGCGGCAGTGGCAGGAACTGTTCTTTGCCGAGCGCTACAGCGAGATCGACCTGTCCGACAACCCGGATTTTGCGGCGCTGGCGCAGGTGTTCGGCATCCCGGCCAAGCGCATCATCGCCCGCGGTGACGTGGATGCGGCACTGGCCGATTTGCTGGCGCAGCCCGGTCCCGGCCTGTTGCATGTCGCCATCGACGCGCGCGCCAATGTGTGGCCGCTGGTGCCGCCCAACAACGCCAACAGCACCATGCTGGACAGCAATCCCGCACACGCGGCCAAGGAGACATCGCATGCGTTACCGGCTTGATCTGGTGCTGAAGCCGGCAGAAGGCGCGTTGGTGCGGGTGATCGGCATGACCGAACGCCGCGGCTTCCGCCCATGCGCGATCCAGGGCGCAGCAGCGCCAGACGATGCCGGGCGCTGGCATCTGCTGCTGGATGTGGACAGCAACCGTCCGCCGGAAACGCTGCGCCTGCAGCTGGAAAAGGTCTACGACTGCGAATCGGTGGTGATCACCGCACTGGAATCGATCGAGGCGGCGGCATGAGCATGCAGACCTCGCGCGACCATCAGACTGCCGTCCGGAGGTGTCTTCTTCCGGATCGCCCGCGCGCGTGCCGCAATGCCTGATTCCGGCCGCCCTTCCGCACAGGAGCCAGAGGTAGGCGACGTGGCCGTCGGCGTGGCCGTCAGCGTGGCCGACGTCCTGGCCGCGCAGGCACGCCTGCGCAAGTACCTGTCGCCCACGCCGCTGCACTACGCCGAACGCTTCGGTGTGTGGTTGAAGCTGGAGAATCTGCAGCGCACCGGTTCCTACAAGGTGCGCGGCGCATTGAATGCGTTGCTGGCCGGGCTGGAACGCGGCGATGAGCGTCCGGTGATCTGCGCCTCGGCCGGCAACCACGCACAAGGTGTGGCGTGGTCGGCGTACCGGCTGGGTGTGCAGGCCATCACGGTGATGCCCTATGGCGCGCCGCAGACCAAGATTGCCGGTGTCGCGCATTGGGGCGCCACCGTACGCCAGCACGGCAACAGCTACGATGAAGCGTTCGCATTTGCGCGCGAGCTGGCCGAGCAGAACGGCTATCGCTTCCTGTCCGCCTTCGACGACCCGGACGTGATCGCCGGCCAGGGCACCGTCGGCATCGAGCTGGCGGCGCATGCGCCGGACGTGGTGATCGTGCCGATCGGCGGCGGCGGCCTGGCTTCCGGCGTGGCGCTGGCCTTGAAGTCGCAAGGCGTGCGCGTGGTCGGGGCGCAGGTGGAAGGGGTGGATTCGATGGCGCGCGCCGTCCGCGGCGATCTGCGCGAAATCACCCCGGTGCCAACGCTCGCCGATGGCGTGAAGGTCAAGATTCCAGGCCTGCTCACGCGCCGCCTGTGCTCGAGCCTGCTCGATGATGTGGTGATCGTGCGCGAGGCCGAATTGCGCGAAACATTGGTGCGCCTGGCACTGGAAGAACACGTCATTGCCGAGGGCGCCGGCGCCCTCGCGCTGGCCGCCGGTCGCCGCGTTTCCGGCAAACGCAAATGTGCAGTGGTCTCTGGCGGTAATATCGACGCAACCGTGCTGGCCACACTCTTGTCCGAGGTGCGGCCGCGTCCGCCTCGCAAGCCGCGCCGTCGCAATACCGAGCGACTCCGCAGCGAACGCAGCGCCAATCCGCCACCCGCCACACCCGTTCTTTCCCGCCCATCCGCAGTCGCTTCAACGCCTGTCACCGCCATCGCCGTAGAGGAGTCTTCCTGGTGAACACGACCGTATCCAACCAGACCCCGCGTATCCGAATTTTCGACACCACCCTGCGCGACGGCGAGCAATCCCCCGGCTGCAGCATGACGCCCCAGCAGAAGCTGGTCATGGCGCGCGCGCTGGACGAACTCGGCGTGGACATCATCGAAACCGGTTTTCCTGCCAGCTCGCATTCGGACCGCGAAGCGGTGGCGATGATGGGCCGTGAACTGCGCCGCCCCACCCTGGCAGTGTTGTCGCGCTGCCTGCAGGCCGATATCGAAACCTCGGCCAAGGCGCTGGAGACAGCCGCAAACCCGCGCCTGCATGTGTTCCTGTCCACCAGCCCGCTGCACCGCGAGCACAAACTGCGCATGAGCCGCGAGCAGGTGCTGGAATCGGTGCACCGGCATGTGACGCTGGCGCGCGGCTATATCGACGATGTGGAATTTTCTGCCGAAGATGCAACCCGCACCGAAGAAGATTTCCTGGCCGAGGTCACCCGTGTGGCGATCGCCGCCGGCGCCACCACGATCAATTTGCCCGACACGGTCGGCTTCACCACGCCGGAAGAAATCCGCGGCATGTTCTCGCGCCTGATCGCCAGCGTGGAAGGTGCCGACAAGGTCATCTTCAGCGCGCACTGCCACAACGACCTGGGCCTGGCGGTGGCCAACTCGCTGGCGGCCATCGAAGGCGGTGCGCGCCAGGTGGAATGCACCATCAATGGCATCGGTGAGCGCGCGGGCAATTGCGCGCTGGAAGAAATCACCATGGCGCTGAAAGTGCGCGGTGCGTTCTACAACATCGATTCGGCAATCAATACGCCGCGTATCGTGTCCACCTCGCAATTGTTGCAACGCCTGGTCGGCATGCCGGTGCAGCGCAACAAGGCAGTCGTGGGCGGCAACGCCTTCGCGCACGAATCGGGCATTCATCAGCACGGCATGCTGCGCCATCGTGGCACCTACGAAATCATGCGCCCGGAAGATGTGGGCTGGGAATCCTCGCAAATGGTACTGGGCCGCCACAGCGGCCGCGCCGCGGTCGAGCAGCGGCTGCGCGCGCTGGGTTATCTGCTGGAGGAAGAAGAGGTCAAATTGGTGTTCGAACAGTTCAAGGCGCTGTGCGAGAAGCAGCGCGTGGTGACCGATGCCGATCTGCAGGCATTGATGCAGGATGCCACGGTGCAGGAAGGCTATCGCCTGGCGTCGATGACCATCAGCGACGTGGGCAGCCGCGCCAACGCGTTGGTGGAGTTGTCCGACCCGGAAGGCAACCGTGTGGCTGAAACCGCGCAGGGCAACGGGCCAGTGGATGCGCTCTTCGGCGCCTTGGCCTCGGCCACCGGCGTGAAGCTGGAGTTGGACAGCTACCAGGTGCACAGCGTGGGCATCGGTGCGGACGCGCGCGGCGAAGCCAGCCTGAGCGTGCGCCACGACGGCGTGGAATACGAAGGCACCGGCACCAGCAAGGACATCATCGAGGCCAGCGCACTTGCGTGGCTCGATGTGGCCAACCGCTTGTTGCGTCAGCGCGAGCGTGGCGTGGTCGCCAGCAAGACCGCTGCGGTGGCATAAAGCGGTGGCTCGCTGAGCGCTGCAAATCTGACGGCCAGCAGAGCGATCTGCTGGCCGTTCTGGCATCTGGCCTTCGATGTCTGCTACGAGCGTATTGGGTTGCTGCTGGCGCTGCCTCGACCGACCGCTCAGGCAAGCACCGCCTGCGTAGAACTGCTCACTTGCAGGCAGTGCAAGTCGCGCTTCGATCGCTCAAACAACACAACACCACACCCGAACAACGCAAACGAAAGCGGCCATCGTCGTCAAACGATGGCCGCTGGCACTCACAACCACAAGAACGAACGCAGAACCTAGAGCGCAGCCACCACCGCATCGCCCATCGCCACGGTGCCAACCTTGGTGGTGCCTTCGGACCAGATGTCGGCGGTGCGCAGGCCCTGGTCGAGGACCTTGCCGACCGCGCGCTCGATTGCGTCTGCGGCATCGGCCTGCGCGAAGGTGTAGCGCAACATCATCGCCACCGACAGGATCGTGGCAAGCGGATTGGCGATGCCCTTGCCGGCGATATCCGGTGCCGAGCCATGGCAGGGTTCGTACATGCCCTTGCTGTTGGCATCCAGCGAGGCCGAAGGCAGCATGCCGATGGAACCGGTGAGCATGGATGCCTGGTCGGACAGGATGTCGCCGAACATGTTGTCGGTCACGATCACGTCGAACTGCTTGGGAGCACGCACCAACTGCATCGCTGCGTTGTCCACATACATATGCGACAGCGCGATATCCGGGTAGTCCTTGGCCACTTCTTCGACCACTGCACGCCATAGCTGGCTTGATGCCAGCACGTTGGCCTTGTCGACCGAACACAGCTTCTTGCCGCGCAGGCGTGCCATGTCGAAGCCGGCCTTGGCGATGCGACGAATCTCGCTCTCGCTATACGGCAAGGTGTCGTACGCCTGGCGTTCGCCGTTGTCCAGGGTGCGGTTACCACGCGGCTGGCCGAAATAGATGCCGCCAGTGAGTTCGCGCAGGATCAGCAGATCCAGCCCGGCCACCACCTCCGGCTTGAGCGTGGACGCATCGGCCAGCTGCGGATACAGCAATGCCGGCCGCAGGTTGGCGAACAAGCCCAGCTGCGAGCGGATCTTGAGCAACCCGCGCTCCGGGCGCAGCGACGGGTCGATGGTGTCCCACTGCGGGCCACCCACCGCACCCAGCAGCACCGCATCGGCGCCACGCGCACGCTCCAGTGTTTCATCGGCCAATGGGCTGCCGTATTTATCGTACGCAGCGCCGCCCAGCTCGTCATACACCAACTGGAAACCCAGACCGTGTTGCGCATCAATGCGCTTCAACACCTTGACCGCTTCGGCCATGATCTCCGGCCCGATCCCGTCGCCGGGAAGAATCAGAATCTGCTTGCTCATGCCATCCTCGTGAAGTGACGCCGCAGCGTCATTGACATCAATCCAATGCAGTCCGCACGCAGCGCGGTGAGCGCGCGCATCTGCCGCTCGACACTACTGCAACGCGCCAAACAACCACGGTTGGCGCGCGCGATGGCCTTGCTCGAAGCGCCCGATGGCATCGGCGTCCTGCAAGGTGAGGCCGATATCGTCCAGGCCATTGAGCAGGCAGTGTTTGCGGAAGGCATCGATATCGAAGCCGTACTCCACGCCATCGGGGCGGCGTACGCGCTGCGCGGCCAGATCCACGGTGAGCTGGTAGCCCTCGGTCGCCAGGCATTGTTCGAACAATGCATCGACCTGCGCTTCGGCCAGCACGATCGGCAGCAGCCCGTTCTTGAAACTGTTGTTGTAGAAGATGTCGGCAAAGCTCGGCGCGATCACGGTGCGAAAGCCGTATTCGTCCAGCGCCCACGGCGCATGCTCGCGCGAGGAACCGCAGCCGAAGTTTTCCCGGGCCAGCAATACGCTGGCACCCTGATAGCGCGGGAAATTGAGCACGAATTCCGGATTGAGCGGGCGCGTGCTGTTGTCGCGACCAGGCTCGCCGATATCCAGATAGCGCCACTCGTCGAACAGGTTCGGCCCGAAGCCGGTGCGCTTGATCGACTTGAGGAACTGCTTGGGAATGATCTGGTCGGTATCGACATTGGCGCGATCCAGCGGCGCGACCAGTCCGGTGTGTTGGGTGAAAGGAGTCATTGAGAGAGGCCGGGAATGGGGAATGGGGAGTCGGGAATGGGCAGAGCGGGAAGCAGGACTTTGCGATTCCCTATTCCCGACTCTCGATTCCCTGCAGTTCACGCACATCGACAAAATGACCGCTCACCGCCGCAGCCGCCGCCATCGCCGGGCTGACCAGATGCGTGCGGCCACCGGCGCCCTGGCGGCCTTCGAAGTTGCGGTTGGAGGTCGAAGCGCAATGCTCGCCGCTCCCCAGCTTGTCCGGGTTCATGGCCAGACACATCGAGCAGCCTGGCTCGCGCCATTCGAAGCCGGCATCCAGAAACACCTTGTCCAGGCCTTCGGCTTCGGCCTGTGCCTTCACCAGCCCCGAGCCCGGCACCACCAAGGCCTGCTTGATGCTGGAAGCGACCTTGCGGCCCTTGGCCACTGCGGCCGCGGCACGCAGGTCTTCGATGCGCGAATTGGTGCACGAGCCGATGAACACGCGATCCAGGCGGATGGCGGTGATCGGCTGGTTGGCCTTCAGCCCCATGTATTTCAGCGCGCGCTCGATCGAATCGCGCTTGGTCGGGTCCTGCTCGATGGCCGGATCGGGCACGTGCTGATCGATGGCCAGCACCATTTCCGGCGAAGTGCCCCAGCTGACCTGCGGCTTGATGTCTTCGGCACGCAACTCCACCACGGTATCGAAGTGCGCGTCCGGGTCGGAGACCAGCGTGCTCCATAACGCGACCGCCGCCTCCCAGTTGGCGCCCTTGGGGGCGAACGGGCGCCCTTTGACGTAGGCAATCGTCTTCTCGTCCACGGCCACCATGCCCACACGCGCACCGGCTTCGATGGACATGTTGCAGATGGTCATGCGGCCTTCCATCGACAGCGCGCGGATGGCGCTGCCGGCAAATTCCAGCGCATGTCCGTTGCCGCCGGCGGTGCCGATCTTGCCGATCACCGCCAGCACGATGTCCTTGGCGGTCACCCCGAACGGCAGCGTGCCTTCCACGCGCACCTGCATGTTCTTCATCTTCTTGGCGATCAGGCACTGCGTGGCCAGCACGTGCTCGACCTCGGAGGTGCCGATGCCATGCGCCAGCGCGCCGAATGCGCCATGGGTGGAGGTATGCGAATCGCCGCAGACCACGGTCATGCCCGGCAGGGTGGCGCCCTGCTCCGGGCCGACCACATGCACGATGCCCTGGCGCGCATCGTTCATCTTGAACTCGAGGATGCCGAAGTCGTCGCAGTTCTCGTCCAGCGTCTGCACCTGCAGGCGCGAGACCTCGTCGAAAATCGACTCCAGCCCGCCCTGGCGCTCGGCGCGCGTGGTCGGCACGTTGTGATCGGGCGTGGCGATATTGGCGTCGATGCGCCACGGCTTGCGCCCGGCCAGGCGCAGGCCTTCGAAAGCTTGCGGCGAGGTCACTTCGTGCAGGATGTGGCGGTCGATGTAGATCAGCGACGAACCATCGTCACGGCGTGTGACCTCGTGCAGTTCCCACAGCTTGTCGTACAGGGTCTTGGCAGTCATCGCGGCAATCCGAGTGGCGGATGGTGGGTGCGCCCACCTGGCTGAGATCGATGCTAGGAGCTTGCCTTGGATTACGCAAATTCATATTGTTTATTCAAGAAATGAATTTTAGGAATAGCAATGGACCTGGCGAGCCTCAATGCCTTCGTGGCGATCGCCGAGAGCGGCAGCTTTTCGGCAGCCGGCGAGGCCTTGCACCTGACCCAGCCAGCGGTGAGCAAACGCATCGCACTCCTGGAGGCGCAATTGTCGGCGCGGCTGTTCGATCGCCTGGGCCGGCAGGTGGTGCTGACCGAAGCCGGACAGGCGTTGCTGCCGCGCGCGCAACGCATCCTGGCCGAGCTGCAGGACACCCGCCGCGTGCTGGAGCATTTGGGCGCAGCCGTTGGCGGCCGCTTGAGTCTGGCCACCAGCCACCATGTGGGTCTGCACCGCCTGCCGGCCTTGTTGCGCGGTTTTGCCACGCGACATCCGCAGGCGGCGCTGGACATCCAGTTCCTGGATTCGGAGTTGGCGTACGCCGCGGTGCTGGGCGGCGAGGTGGAACTGGCAGTGACAACCCTGGCACCGGACACGCGCGCTCCGCTGCGCGCGCAGCCGATCTGGCATGACCGCTTGCAGTTCGTGGTTGCACCCGACCACCCATTGGCAGCACTGCCTGCGGTGTCGCTGGACGATGTGGTGACGCACCCGGCGGTATTGCCCGATCCAGGCACCTTCACCCATCGCATCGTTGCCAACCTGTTCGCCGAGCGCGGTCTGGTGCCGAGTCTGCGCATGACCACCAATTACCTGGAAACGATCAAGATGCTGGTGTCGGTGGGCCTGGCGTGGAGCGTGTTGCCCGAGCGCATGATCGACCATCAGATCGTGACGCTGCCGCTGGCCGATGTCGCGTTATCCCGCGAGCTGGGTTGCGTCACCCATGGCGGGCGCACCTTGTCGCGCGCTGCGCAGGCGTTTGTTGCGTTGTTGCACGCGCAGGCGGATCCGGCGCAGGCGTAGGCTGCGGGCGATATGTCTGCAGCGTGCTGCACGCGTCGGCGAAAGATGACGTCAGCAGGTCGATCTCGGCACGACCGCACGAGCAGTGCGATGCGTCATGCACACGCGGCTTGCGGACTCGGCGATGCCGCGAACCGGCCCGCAATGCTGCGATTGTTCTTCGCCACACACCAGCCGTGCGCTGTCACAACACGTGTGCTGCATCGCTCCAGCATCCAGCCGTTCACGGGCCTAAGCAACGTCTTACGGCCCGATCAAGCGATCCCGCCCCTGCCGCTTGGCTTCGTACAGACGACGGTCGGCCAACGCCAGCAATTCGCGCCGGCTGGGCGCTTCCTCGCTCATCGCCATGCCCATGCTGGCGGTGCAACGCACCGTCATGCCTTGCGCATCGACTTCGATGTCGGCCAGTCGCTGTCGCATGCGCTCGAACAGCGCGCGCGCCTGTACCGCATCCAGTCCGGTAGCCGCCAGCAGGAATTCTTCGCCACCGTGACGCGCGGCGAAGCAGTGCGCCTGATCCTGCTCGCCCAACACCTCGCCGATGGCCGACAGCACCGCATCGCCGACCTCATGGCCGTAGTCGTCATTGATACGCTTGAAGTGATCGATATCCATCAACGCCAGCGCCAACGCCGCGCCACCGGCGTGCGCCTCGTCGAACCATTGCTGCAACACGCGCTCGGCTTCGCGCCGGTTCGGCAGCGCAGTCAGCACATCGTGGCTGGCGCGGTGTTCGAGCTGGCGCATCAACGCTTCGCGCTCCTGGCTGGCCTGCTGCAGCGCCAGGTTCTTGTCGCTCAGTTCGCGCGTGCGCCGGTCGATGACGGTATTGAGCTGGCGCTGACGCAGGCGATAGCTGGCGGTACGCCATAAGTAAAACCCGTAGATCACGCTGGCCAGGGCGAGGATGCCCAGGCCGATCACTTCGCCCCGGCGCCACCACGGCGGCGCCAGTTCGATGACCAGGCTGGCTTCGCCCAGCAGGTCGTTTTGCCGCCAGTCCACTGGTAGCGACATCGCTTGCACGCGGAAGCGGAAGCGGCCCGGCGGCAAATTGGTGTAGACCGCTTCGCTGGCATTGTCGGCATCCACCCACTCCGGGTCGAAGCCTTCCAGCCGATAGCGATACCGCACCTTGTCCGGGCCGCGGAAATTCAGCCCGGCGTACGCGATCGCGATACGCCGCGTCTCGGCACCGAACCGGTGCGGGCCACTGAGCGGCTGCACCATGCCATCGACCAGCAGACGCTCGAAGACGATCGGCAGCCGATGGCCTTGCAAGGTCCCCACGCGGGCCGGGTCGATCACGCCCAGGCCCGCGGCGGTGGGGAACAGCAACTGCCCGGACCGGGTCAGCCAGCCGGCCGGTGCGCTGCTGCCGTTGCCCTGGTTGCTGGGCATGCCGTCGCTGCGGTCGACCACTTCCACGCTCAATTGCTCGCGCGTGCCCGCATCGAGCTGGTCGAAGTTATCGCGTGCGATGCGGAACACCCCGTGGTTGCTCGACAACCAGAAATAGCCACGACCGTCGTCGATCACCCGAAACACCTTGTCGCGCGGTAGCCCGACCCGGTGGTCGTAGACGCGGAAGCTGTCGCCGCGCAACCGCAGCAGGCCGCGATCGCTGGCAATCCACACATCGCCAGCGGCATCGCGCAGGAAATCGAAGGCGTTCTGTCCCGGGAAATCCTGCTCGCCCAGCCAGGCGCGGGTGCTGCCGTCCGGCGACAGCGCGGTCACACCGCGATCGGTGCCGATCCAGACGATGCCCTGCGCATCGCGGTACAACACCTGCACCGAGCCATCGGGTACGCCATCGGCTGCGGTGTAGCGACGCGCCTTGCCATTGCGCCAGCGCACCAACCCGGCGGTGGTGCCGATCCACAGATCGTCGCCGTCCGGCAACACCGCACGCACCGACATGGAGGGCAGGCCATCGGCCGCGCCGATGCGCACCAGCACGTGGCCTTGCGCGTCCAGACGCACCACGCCCTGGCTATAGGTACCGGCCCAGACGCCGCCATCGCCAGCATCGGCCAGCGCCAGCACCGACTGCTCGAGCACACGCCCACCTTCGCTGGGCGACAGCGACACGCGGCTGATGGTGCCGTCGCGCCAACGATCCAGGCCGACGGCGTTACCCACCCATACCGTGCCCTGGCCGGTCTGCAGCACGCAGCGCACGTAGTCCGAACTCAGGCCTTCGTCGTGGGTGACACCATGCGCGGCGCCCTCGGCAATACGGAACAGCCCGTGGGTGCTGCCGACCCAGATCAGGCCTTCGGCGTCCTCCAGCAGCGCCGGGCTGGCGACGCCGGAGATGGCGATCTGCTCGTCCGGGTCGTTCGGGCCGCTGTGCACCACCAGCATTCCCGAAGACAGGCTCATCCACAGGTGCCCACGGCGGTCCAGCAACACCGAATCCACGCGTTGGCCCTGGCGGAAACGCTGCAGGCCACCGCCGCGGCTCCACCACCACACGCCGTCGTCGCCAGCGACCAACAGGCCGCCCTGCCGGTCGCTGGCCAACCGCCGCACCGGCGCATCGCGCATCCCGTGCACCCTGCCCCAGGCCGCAGCCTGGCCGCCATCGCGCGGCAGGCGATACAGGCCGACCTCGGTGCCAACCCACAGGTCGCCGCTTTCGTCTGCAGACAGGGCGGTGACGCGCGCACGCGGCAAGCCGGTCTGGCGGCCGACGTCGACCACCCGCCCGTCGCCCTCGATGCGGTACAGCGTCTGCGGCGTGCCCACCCACAGCGCGCCATCGGCACGCCGCAGCAGGGCACTGACCGCAAGATGCCGCGCCGACGCATCCCCCAGCTGCTGCCAGTGACCATCCTGATAGTGGTAGACACCGTCGAACGCAGTACCGAACAGCATCCCGCCGGTGCTGTCGCGCACCACCACGAAGACCCCGCCCAGCTCGACGCCGGGAGTGTTCTGGCGGTCGTACACGGTGAAGTCGCGCCCATTGAAGCGCGCCACGCCTTCCCAGGTACCCAGCCAGATCAGCCCGTCTTCGCCCTGGGCCACCGCGTGCACCAGGTTGTGCGGCAGGCCGTCGTCCATGTTCCAGCGCGTGACGGTGTGGTAAGCGGTGTGTTTGAGCACCTGCGCGCCGGCCGGCCAGGCGTTGAGCACTGCGCAGCACCACAGCAGCCACAGCCACGCCTGCCCGATCCGCCGCACGCACGTGCTGCGAACGCAGCTTGTGTGCGCCTGCGTACCGCCCCTTCCCACGCTCCCCGTCCCCTCGTCCGTGCCTGCTGGAGATACCTACCGTATGCACCGGCAGGCCTACGGCAAATTTATCACCGGGGTTTTTGCGCTGCCTTCGGTGGATCCCTGACAGCTGCCGGGAGCGGCACGACACCGGGAACCGGGCAGACGGAACCGTTAACGTACCGATTCGGCGCCGAGTATAAATATAGAACCCGATGGTCTAGTATTGGCGGCATGTCCAGCTCGTCCCCTCTCAATTCCAAGACCAAGAGCAACGGCCCTGGTCGTCCCAAGGATCTTGGAAAGCGTGCCGCCATCCTCGGTGCCGCCCGCACCATGTTCATGGAGCAGGGCTATGCAGGGGTCAGCATGGATGGGATCGCCGCACAGGCCGGCGTCTCCAAACTGACCGTGTATAGCCACTTCGGCGACAAGGAGAGCCTGTTTTCCGAGGCGATCCGCGCACAGTGCCAGCACATGATGCCGGACGACCTGTTCGATCACGCGCCCAAGGGCGCATTGCGCGACCAGCTCACCGAGATCGCCCATGCGTTCTTCGCCATGGTCAGCACCGAATCGGCCATCTCCACCCACCGCATGATGATGGCGCCGGGGACCGGCGACGTGCATATCCGCGAGATGTTCTGGGATGCAGGCCCCAAGCGCACGCAGCGGGCGCTGGCGGATTTCCTGTCCGCACGGGTGGCCGACGGCCAGCTGGAGATCCCGGAGGTCGCACGCGCCGCCTCGCAATTCTTCTGCCTGCTCAAGGGCGAGCTCTACGCCTTGATGATGTGCGGCCTGCACGGCCAGCCCACCCGCGCCCAGGTCAATGAGCACATCGACACCAGCGTGGACTTCTTTTTGAGGGCCTATGCGCCGCGCTGAGCGCCCCGGCCTTTGGTGGCGATGACTTCCGGCACTGCGCCGGATGCCAGCGCGCGGCGATGCTAGATGCGCCAGGCGCCTCGCGCACCGGTAAAATGTTCGCCCCACCGCGTTGGATACCCGCATCATGACGATCGATTTCACCCAGGCCCGCGAAAAGATGGTCGAGCAGCAGATCCGGCCGTGGGACGTGCTGGACCTGCGCGTACTCGACGTGCTGGCGCGCATGCCGCGCGAAGCCTTCGTGCCGGAGGCCTACAAGACGCTGGCCTATGTCGACGTGGAAATTCCGCTGTCGGCCGGCCACAAGATGATGAAGCCGGTGGTCGAAGGCCGCATGTTGCAGGCACTGGATCTGCAACCAGGCGAGGACGTCCTGGAAGTCGGCACCGGCAGCGGCTTTGCCACCGCCTGCCTGGCCGCACTGGCACGCGAAGTCCTTAGCCTGGAGATCGATCCGGCGCTGGCCGCCGCCGCACGCGCCAATCTGGATCGCACCGGCCTGGGCAGCAACGTCCGCATCGAAACCGCCGACGTCTTCGGCTGGCAGAGCGAGCGTCGCTTCGACGCCATCTGCGTGACCGGCGCGGTCGACACGCTGCCCGTCCAGTGGCTGCAGTGGTTGCGCCCGAACGGCCGGCTGTTCGTCGTGCGCGGTCACGACCCGGTGATGGAAGCGGTCCTGGTCCGTGGCGACGTCAACGCCCCGCGCATCGAATCGTTGTTCGAAACCGACCTCGCCTATCTCCAGGGCGCCGCACCGACGCCCCGATTCCAATTCTGATTCCCAAGGAAGCTTCCCCGATGATCCGCCGATCCCTCGTTCTGGCCCTGGCCGCCGCCCTGTCTCCCATGGCTGCGCACGCCACCGACCTGCTGCAGGTCTACGAAATGGCCCGCAACGGCGATCCGCAGCTGGCCGTGGCCGAGTCCACGCGTCTGGTCAATCGGGAAGGTCAGGTGCAGGCGCGTGCGGCGTTGTTGCCGCAGCTGGACGGTAGCGCCGGCTACACCCAGTCGCATCGCGAGCTGGAGGGCGTCGATGGCCGTTCCACGACCAAGCAGCGCCAGTACGCGATTCAGGGCAGCCAGACCATCTTCAACTGGGCGCAGTTTTCCAACCTGCGTGCGCAGCGCGAAGTGGCCAAGGCTGCGGATTTCACCCTGGCATCGGCCAACAACGACCTGATCACCCGCACCTCGGCGGCGTATTTCCAGGTACTGGTGGGGATCGAGTCGCTGGCGGCAGCCGAGACCAACGAAGCGGCCGCAAAGAAGCAGTTCGACTACGCCGACAAGCGTCTGGAAGTGGGTCTTGCGCCGATCACCGACGTGCACGAAGCCCGCGCCCAGTACGACCAGGCGCGTGCAGACACCATCACCGCGCGCAATACGCTCAAGGACTACTACCAGGCTCTGACCGAGCTGACCGGCCAGCCCGTGGTCGGCTTGCGCGCATTGCCGGATGAGTTCCGCCCCGAAGTACCGGCCGCCTACAGCAATGTGGATCAGCTGGTTGCCACCGCGATCGCCGACAATCCCGCGCTGAAGGCGCAGCAGTTGCAGGTCAGCGCTGCCGAGGCGCAGGTCAGTGCTGCGCGTGCCGGCCATCTGCCCACGCTGAGCCTGGGTGCCAATGTCGGCCGCAGCAATAGCTGGGGTGGCCAGGGAACGGTCGATGAGGCGGCGGGCAACTTCACCACCGCAGGCCGTAATATCGATACCGATTCGGTCGGCATCACGCTGACGATTCCGATCTTTGCCGGCGGTGCGACCCAGTCGGCCGTGCGCCAGGCACTGTCGCAACGCGACATCCAGCAGGACACCTACGAGCAGCAGAAGCGCGCGCTGGATCGCAACACCCGCAATGCCTACCAGACCGTCGTTGCCGGTATCAGCGAAGTGGAAGCCCGCCGTCTGGCCGTGGTGTCGGCGCAGGCCGCCTACGACGCCTCGCAGGTGGGCCTGGAAGTCGGCACGCGCACCGTGCTGGACGTGGTGCAAAACCAGCGCACGCTGTTCCAGGCGCAGCTGAATTACGCGCAGTCGCGTTACAACTTCCTGCAGAACCGCCTGCTGCTGGGCCAGGCCATCGGCAAGCTCGACATCACCGACCTGCAGGATGTCAATCGCCTGCTGTCGCAGGATGCCGAATCCAAGCTGCAGGGCAGTGGTTCGTTGCAGTAAGACCCACGGGATGCACGAGAAAGCGGGCCCAGGCCCGCTTTTTTTGTGCGCGATGCAACTGCATGCGCACCTGTTGTGAGGTCTGTTGCAAGTACGGTAAACCGGCAACTCCGGCATGCAGCATGCGACCGGAGCGATCCGACCACGCGCGTCTCACTCCCTGGCGCACGCTCTCACCGCCGAACGCAACGAAGGCTGCAATCCGGGGTCACGCCTCGGTGGAGTGCAGCACGTCCATGCACGCAGCCACGCACCGGGCGACAGACCTCACGCCGCAACGCCCTCGCTCGCCAGCGGCGGCAGATCGGGAGCGATCTGAACCAAGGTGCGGGTCACGGCGCCCTTGCCATTGGCGACCAGCGCCAGGCCCGCAGTGGCCATCGCCTGGCGTTGTGCGGGGTCGGCGAGCAGGCGCGCCAACGCCTGGTAGACGCACTCGGCATCCTCGCAGATGGCAACGGCATCGGCTTGGCGCATGCGCCGCGAAATCTCCGAGAAGTTATGCAGATGCGGGCCAGTGATTGCCGGCGTGCCGACGGCGGCCGGCTCGAGCAGGTTGTGTCCGCCGATCGGCTGCAAGCTGCCACCGACGAAAGCCACCTGCGCGCACGCATAGAAGCTCATCAGCTCGCCCAGGGTGTCGATGACGAATACCTTGTCGCCTGCCTGCGGCCATTGCTGGGTCTTGCGCGTGGCAACGCGCCAACCGCGCTCGCGTGCCAATGTCTCGACCTTGGCAAAGCGCTCGGGATGGCGCGGCGCCCACAACAGCAGCAAGTCCGGAAATTGCAGCAGCACACGTGCGTGGATATCGGCGACGGCCGCCTCTTCGCCTTCGTGCGTGCTGGCGGCGATCCACACCGGGCGCGTGGCCGGCACGTGCATGCGGAACTGCGCGACCAACGCCTGCAATTGCGCCGGCGCGGCGATATCGAACTTGAGATTGCCCAACGCGATCACCTGATCCGGGCGCGCGCCCAGGGTGACGAACCGCTCGGCATCGTCCTGCGACTGCGCCGCCACGCAGGTGACGGTGCGCAGCGCACGACTGATCAACGGTGCCAGCAACCGATAACCGCGCAACGAACGCGCCGACAATCGCGCATTGAGGATGTACACCGGAATCTGGCGATCGCGGCAGCCGAACAACATGTTCGGCCACAGCTCGGTTTCCAGGATCAACGCAAGGCGCGGGCGGAAGTGTTCGAGAAACCGCCCCACGCTGCCGGGTACGTCGTAGGGCAGGTACACATGGTCCACCGCATCGCCCCACAGCGCGCGCACGCGCTCGGAGCCGGTGGGGGTGATGGTGGTGATGACCCAACGGATATCCGGGCGCTGCGCACGTAGCGCGTTGACCAGCGGCGCGGCCGCGTTGACCTCGCCCACCGACACTGCGTGCACCCATACCCGTGGCCGCCCACAGGCATGCGTGTAGGACGCATAGCGCTCGTTCCAGCGATTGAAGTATTCGCGCACGCGAAAGCCACGCCATACCAGGTGGTACACCGTGACCGGCAACAACAAGTAGAGCAGCGCCGAGTACAGCCCGCGCAACAGCCATTCGATCGGATCTTTCCGCATGGGTGCAGGATACGGGAGCGTCCGTGCGTGCGCATGTGCACGCTGCCGGCTGGATGCAATCCCTTAGAGCGTGTTATGTACTGTGAGGTGAGTGCGAAGCGTCCTGTGGCGCGTCGAGACAAGGCGTGTGCTGCGGCCCAGGCCGGCCGCCTGGGCAAGGCGCGCACGCAGTATCGGTGCGCCACAGGGCGCTTCCCGGAGGGTTGGCCGTCAGCGGCCAATGCATCTCATCTCAAAGTGCATAACACGCTCTAGAATTGGCGCATGTCCGAGCCCGCCAACGTCGCCGTCCGCCCTTCCCTGCGCAACCCCAAGCATTGGCCGATGTATCTGGGCCTGGTGGTGATGGTGGTGGCCGGGCGCCTGCCCTGGACGCTGCAACGTGCAGTGGGCCGCGGCGTGGGCTGGCTTGCGATGCGCCTGGCGGGCACACGTCGGCGCGCGGCCGAGGTCAACCTCGAACTGTGTTTCCCCGAACAGGACGATGCCTGGCGAGCGCGGCTTTTGCGCGACAGTTTCGACGCGCTCGGCGTAGGCCTGTTCGAGTTCGCGCGCGCTTGGTGGGGCAGCATCGATGCCATTCGACCTGGCGTGCAGATCGAGGGCCTGGAGCATCTGCAGCAACTGCAACAGCAAAAGCGCGGCGTGTTGCTGGTGTCCGGCCACTTCATGACACTGGAAATGTGCGGGCGCCTGCTCTGCGACCACGTGCCGCTGGCCGGCATGTACCGCAGGCATCGCAACCCGGTGTTCGAGTGGGCAGTCAAGCGTGGGCGCTTGCGCTATGCCACGCACATGTTCGCCAACGAAGACCTGCGCGCCACCATCAAGCATCTCAAGCGCGGCGGTTTTCTGTGGTATGCGCCGGATCAGGACATGCGCGGCAAGGACACCGTGTTCGTGCCGTTCTTCGGACATCCGGCCTCCACCATCACCGCCACGCATCAGCTGGCGCGGTTGACCGGCTGCGCGGTAGTGCCCTACTTCCATCGTCGCGAGGGTGGCCGTTACATCCTCAAGATCGCGCCGCCGTTGGCCGACATTCCGTCCGATGACGTCATCGCCGATACCACGCAGGTCAATGCCGCGATCGAAGACATGGTGCGCGAAGCGCCGGACCAGTACCTGTGGATCCATCGGCGCTTCAAGCGCCAGCCGGGGGGGCGTAGCGCGTTCTATCGCTGACGCCGGGCCGGCGAACGCCTGCAATGCAGGTGTGGGCGTTGCCGCTGCACGCTCGCAAATCGACGCGGTGCCGATCACCCTTACGCACCGCGTTACTGCGACACGCGGTCCGCATCGTCGTTGAGCAAGGCACCGGCATAGAGCCCGGCCAGCATCAGGCTCAGTCCGCCCCAGAAGCTGGAATAGAACGCCAGATGGGTGTTGAACGGAAAGACCGTGGCCACCAGCGCGATCATTGCCGGCCGCGCCTGCTCGCGCGCCACCACGCTTGAGTAGCGCCACGCGCGCCACGCCTGCGCCGCGCCGGCCAGCCACAGCAGCAAGCCGATCACGCCGGTTTCGGCCAGGATTTCGAGCACGATCTGATGCGCATGAAAGGCCGGCCCGTCGCCCCATGCCGGCGCTCGGCCAGGTGCTGGATTGCAGGCCTGATAGGCCTGCCGGAACCCGCGCGCACCCACGCCGTTGAGCGGATGCTCGCGGATCATGCACAGCGCCGCGCCCCAGATCTGGGCGCGCCCGGACAGGGCCTGGTCCACGCCCTGTTCGCCATTGCCGAACGCCAGCGTGGTGCGCTGGATGCGCTCGCGCGCCTGTGGCGCCACCGCCACCAGCGCTACGGCCAGCAGTGCGCCGGCCACCGCCACAGCCAGTAAACGACGCCCGCCCAGCAGCTGCCAACCCGACAGCAGCATGATCACGCCATAGGTGATCCACGATGCGCGCGAGCCAGCCAACACCAACACGATGCCGACCGCCGCCGCACCGACAAGCCAGGCCAAGACATGACGCCGCCCCAACGCCAGCAACAGGAACGGCGACAGGCTGGCCAGGGTCTGCCCGAACTTCAGATTGCAGGGGCCCAACACGCCGCTCAACCTGTCCACCAGCGCCAGCTCCTGGGCCGTGCACAGGCCATGGCCGCTGATCAGCTGCTTGATCTGATCGATGCCAAAGAACAACGGGCTGGTGCCGAAGGCGGGCTGCAGCAGCGCGTCCAGCGTCCACACTCCACCGATGACCGCCAGCCCGGTAAAGGTGCGACGCCGACGCTGCGCATTGGCCACGGCGATGGCGCACAACCACATGAACGGCAGGTAGCGCAGATCGGTGGCCGACTTGCGCAGCGCGCGGCCGGCATCCACCGCGTCGAACGCCGACAGCATCTGCGGCAACCAGTACGCCAGGAACAACACGCTGGTCAGCGCCCAGGCCGCGCCGCTGAGCAGGCGCGTGCCGCCGCGAAAGCGTGCATGCAACAGGCGGTACGCCGCGAACAACGCACCCAGCGACAACACCGTTTCGGCCAGGCCGGGCGTAGGCCACAGCGCCACGAACACGATCACCCACAGCGGCGCCCAGCGGCCGGCATCGGGCGTCAACACGGGCGCCCGCGGGAGGGCCTCAGCGGCGGAGTTCGTCATAGACCTTCAGAGTGGCCGTTTGCATGGCCTGCAACGTGTAGGGAATCCCGGCCGGCGCTGCCGGGGCGCGCTGCAGCAACTGCAGTGCCTGCGCGCATAAGGCCTGGGCATCGAAGGCGGCAACCGCACCACTGGGTTGCAACTCGGCCAGCAGTTCGCCCACGCCGCCATGCGCCCAGCCCAGTACCGGACGGCCGACCGACAGCGCCTCCACCACGGTGCGACCGAAGGCTTCCGGCTTGCGCGAAAGCTGCAGCACCAGATCGCTGGCCGCATAGGCCTCGGCGATGCGGGCGGTGGGCTCGGTCAAGGCGACGGCCTCGGCAACGCCCAGTTTGGCGGCTTCTGTCTCCAGCTCCCGCACATACGCTTCGCGCCCGGGCTCGCGTGCGCCTGGCAACCACAGGAAGGCCGGCACGCCGGCTGCACGGATCTCGGCGAGCAGGTGCAGACCATCGGCATGCCCCTTCAGGCGCGTGCCGCGGCCCGGCAGCAATAGCAGTGGTGCATCGGCCGGCAGTCCGGGCAGCAGCGTCTGCGCCCATGCACGTGCGCGGCGGTCCGGCTGCAGCCGGCGCGGGAACTGTGCGATATCCACCCCACGCGGAATGGTGCGCAGGCGCGCCGGATCGGTCTGGGGGTAGTGCGTGCACACGTACTCGCGCACCGTCTTGGACACGCAGATCACGCGCTCGCCGTAGGTCATCACCGCGCTGTAGCGGCTGGGCGAATTGAGCCCGTGCACGGTGGTCACCAGACGCGGCCGCGCCGCCTTGGGCATTCCGCGCAGCGCGTACCAGCCCAGCCAGGCCGGCAGCCGCGAACGCGCGTGCACGATATCGGCCCCGAGTTCGGCGAACAGGCGACGCAGGCCGGCCACATGCCGCAGCGTCAGCAACGATTTGCGGCCGATCTCCAGCGTGAGATGCTCGCCGCCAGCGTCCAGCAACGGCTGGACCAGGCGACCGCCGGCCGATACGACGACGGCGCGATGACCGGCGCGCACCAGCGCGGCAGCGATTTCCAGGGTGGAGCGCTCGACGCCGCCGGACTGCAGTGCCGGCAGCAGTTGCACCACGGTCAGGCGGTGCATCCGGCCAGTATCAGTCGGCGAGCACGAACAGCGCGCCGCAATACGGGCACTTGGCTTCGCCGTTGGGCTCGTCTTCGATCGGCAGGTACACGCGCGGATGCGAGTTCCACAGCGCCATCGCAGGGGTCGGGCAGCTCAGCGGCAGGTCGCCGCGGTGCACGGTGTAACGCTTTTCGGCATTGGCGGGCGCGGTGGCGGTCTGGCTCATGGCGTACATCGCAGGCGGGGGGAACGGCCGGTATTCTAGCAGCGCGAGCCGTATCGAGAGCGGCTGTGGCAACGATCGATGTCGCAGCGCGCCGCTGGTGCTTCACTCGTTCCGCTTGCCAAAGTTCGGCTTGATCGGATCGGCACGCATGCCGGTGGACTCCGCTTGCTTGGTGGGATCGCAGCGTGAGTCGCGCAGGCTGCGCGCACCCGTTGCACCGGCCGGCGCCACCGGGCCATCGTCGTTGCCCACCAGGCAATCGGCAGGCGGGGACGAGGCGCCTGCCGTCCCCCAGTCGTCACTCGCGCAGCCCGACAGCAGCATGCTGGCCGCTACCACGGCGCTCCTGAAACCCATCGCCTTCCTCACTGTGCCTGCTCCATGTCAACCGCCCCGACCAGCGAGTTCTTGAGGGTTTATACAACAGCAGGACCATGCGCGCGCTCGATATCTCGGGCGGGAAGCACGTCCGAAAGCGCCGCGTGGGGATGAAACTCCTGTACCACGCGCCCTTGCTCAAGCACGATCACCCGGTCTGCGCTGGCAATGGTCTCAGGTCGATGCGCTACGAGCACCTTGGTTACCTTCAGCTGCTTGACCGCCTCATTGACCAGTCGCTCACACATCACGTCGAGGTGACTGGTGGCTTCATCCAGAAACAGCAACTTCGGCTGACGATATAGCGCCCGTGCCAGGATGATTCGCTGTTTCTGGCCGCCAGACAGCGAACTGCCCATGTCGCCAATCAATCCGTGGTAACCCATCGGCATTGCAGCGATATCCTCATGGACCGCTGCCAGCCGCGCTGCCGCCTCGATCCGCTCAAGATCGAAATCCTGGTCGAAGAAACTGATGTTGTCGGCGATGCTTCCGGCGAACAACTGGTCGTCCTGCATTACCGCACCCACGATCGCGTGCACATTGCGCGGGCCGATCTTATGCACGTCATGACCGCCGATGCGGATGACGCCTTCGGTCGGCTGCAGCAGACCAAGCAAAAGCTTCAACAACGTAGTCTTTCCGCAGCCAGACGGGCCGATGATCGCCACCGACTCACCGGCGTGGATGCTGAAACTACATCCCTTGAGTACCCACGGCTCACCTTCGGCATACCGAAAGGATAGCCCTTCCACTTCGATGCGCGGCTCAGTCGGCGGCAGTACTTCCGGTAATGCGTAATCGCATTCCGGCGGCGTCAGCACGATATCGGCCAATCTCTCCCCATGCAGCCGCAACATGCGGAACTCGATCCATTTGTCGATCAAAGCACTCACGCGTGTAGCAAACTGGTCCTTGTACGCCAGATAGGCGACCAACATTCCGACCGAAAACACATTATCCAACGTCATAGTGGCACCAATCCAGATCACCGCAATCCGCTCTATGCCAAATACAAGCTGGCTCGCTGTGCTGAATCCAAGCCCCATACGCGCCAACCGCGCATCCTGGTTGACCGTATCATTGAGCAAGCCTTCATAAGTAGATCGACGTTGCGATTCCTCACCTGCGACCTTCAGACTCTGAATACCGCGCAAAGACTCCAACAAGTGGGTTTGTTGCTTGGCAGCTGCAACAAGTTGCAGCTCGGTGCAGTTGCGCATCGGATGAAAGGCAATTGCCCGAATCGCTAAATAAAGACCAACCGCCAGCAAGGTCACCAACGCAAGCTTCCAACTGTATATCAACATCAGCCCCAGCGTTACGATCGTCATCAGCCCATCAATGATTGACTCGACGAAACTGGTGGTGAGTGTGTTCTGGATGATTTGCACAGACGACAAACGCGACGTCACATCGCCTAAATGGCGCTTTTCAAAAAAAAAGAGTGGCAACTTCAGAAGATGCGCAAAGACATTAGTCATCCATTGTAGACCGAGCGTGGACGACAGATATACTACCGACCAGCCACGCAGCAGTCCGATGCCGATCTGCAGCAATAGCGCCAAGCCGAACCCCAGGCCAACTACCATCAAAAGGTCGTGATCGCCCGACACCAGTACTTGATCCACCACCCACTGCATATAGAACGGCGCAAGGATGACAAATACCTGCAGCGCAAAGGAAAACAACAGGATCTGTAAAACTGCGCCCCCTAGGGAAGGTCTGATCAACTCACCGCAGATGCGCGACACTATCGCCTTATGTAGAGGATTCATCCATGCAGCTGACGTTCGGTGACGCTGAGGGCTTGGGCAAGCGTAAGCAGACCCGGCGCGAGATCTTTCTTGCCGAGATGGAGCAGGTTGTTCCGTGGCAGCAACTGCTTGCCCTGATCGCGCCGCACTATCCAGTGTCGGGGCGGCCAGGTCGGCAGCCGTACGCACTGGCGACGATGTTGCGGATT
>NZ_JAGHWR010000056.1:0-37790 GCF_017746155.1 Xanthomonas sp. D-36-1 | reverse complement strand
GCTGCCACGGAACAACCTGCTCCATCTCGGCAAGAAAGATCTCGCGCCGGGTCTGCTTACGCTTGCCCAAGCCCTCAGCGTCACCGAACGTCAGCTGCATGGATGAATCCTCTACATAAGGCGATAGTGTCGCGCATCTGCGGTGAGTTGATCAGACCTTCCCTAGATACCGTGGCGCGCACCGACCTGTTGCCGCTGCACACCGCCACTCCTGCGCCTGCCCTGTTACCCGCCGCGCACCTGGCCGCCGCATTGTCGCGTCAGTTGCGGCGCCAGCGCACTGCCGCACTGGATTACGCGCCACCGCAAGGTCATGCCGCGCTGCGGCGGCAAATCGCACAACGCTACGCGCATTGCGCCACCAGCGTGACTGCGGACGAAGTGGTGATCACCGCCGGCGCGATGGAAGCCATCAGTTTGGCGTTGCGCACACTCACCATGCCCGGCGATGTCGTTTTGGTGGAAACTCCCACGTATCACGGCATCTTGCAGGCGATGGCCGCATTGCGCCTCAAGGTGCTGGAGGTGCCCAACCGCAGCGGCCAGGGGATCGATATCGCGCGCCTGGAGTCGCTACTGCAACGCACGAAGGTGCGCGCTGCCGTGCTGGTACCCAATTTCAATAATCCAATTGGAAGCCTTACCCCCGACAGCGCCAAGCGCGCCCTGCTCGACAGCTGCGCGCGACATGGCACGGTGATGATCGAAGACGATATCTACGGCGAGCTCGATTGGTCGGGCCAGCGCCCACGTCCGCTGCGCCACTTCGATACACATGCCAACGTGATCACCTGCGGCTCGTTCTCCAAGGTGCTGGCCCCGGGCCTGCGCGTGGGCTGGTTGCTCGGGGACGACTGGACCGACGCACTGGTGCGCGCCAAGTATTTTTCCACGGTTGGCAGTGCCAGCCTGCCACAACTGGCGCTGGCCGATTACCTGACGCATCACGATCTGGAACGCCACCTGCGCAAGCTGCGCCGCACACTGGCCGACAACGGGCAACGCCTGCGCGATGCGATCGTGCGGCACTGGCCAACAGGCACGCGTGTCGGCGACCCCGCTGGCGGATTGTCGCTCTGGCTGCAATTGCCCGAAGGCGGCAGCGGCCAGGCGTTGTTCGAAGCCGCATTGGCCGAACGCATCGGCACCTCGCCCGGGCATTTGTATTCCAGCCGTGGCGACTACGCCGATCACCTGCGCCTGAGCTGCGGCCAGCCGTGGAGTGACACCCTGGAAGCGGCAATGCGCCGGCTGGGCAAACTGGCTGCACGATGACCGCGTTGAAACGCCGCCTGCGGACGTTCACAGGCATCGCGCAGGTGGCTGGTTCGCACCGACACTGCGTTGTCCATCAAACTGCGTTGTCGATCAATACGCGACTGCTGCAAAGGGCCGCGCTCAGCGGACTGGCAGAACGACTGCACTCGCCGCCAGGCGGCTGTGGCCGGTACTCGGTGCGGCGTGCATCAAGCTTACATTCTGTCGCCCAAACGCGCCCCATGCGGAGGTGACGACGACTCGCAAGGTTCTGGCAGCCGCTCCAAAACAGATCCACGTTGCAAAAAACTCCTGGCATCCCAGCGCGCGCGATCGACGCTTTTGATCGGCAGCCACTGGTAAGGCGTCGTTTCGCCAGCCAGCACCGGCAACACAATGCCCGGCGTGATCATCGCAGCAAAACCCGGAGCCAGCAGTTCGGCAAGCGCGGCGATGAGATAGCCAGGGTGCGGCAGCGTACAGGCGCAGCCGATGTGTATGTCATGCAACTCCCAGCTGCGCTGCGCGTCTTCAGGCCATACATGCAAGCGCCTGCACTCACCCACGCAACGCCGCAGCGTGATGCGCAATGTGCTCGCCGATGAAGCTGGAAATGAAGTAGTAACTGTGGTCATAACCGGGCTGCAACCGCACCGTCACCGGGTAGCCGGCGGCCTTGGCAGCGTCTTCGAATAGCGCGGTTCTCAGCTGGTTTTGCAGAAATTCGTCCGCATCGCCCTGATCGATCAGCAGCGGCAAACGCTCCTGAGCGTCGGCAATCAATGCGGTGGCATCGTAGGCTTTCCAGGTCGCACGGTCGTTGCCCAGATACTGGCCAAATGCTTTCTCGCCCCACGGCACCTGGCTGGGCGCCACGATCGGCGAAAACGCCGACACGCTGCGGTAACGGCCCGGGTTCTTCAGTGCGATGGTCAAGGCGCCGTGCCCACCCATCGAATGGCCACTGATCGCACGCGCACCGGTGGTGGCGAAGGTCGCTTCGATCAACGCCGGCAATTCGTTCACCACGTAATCGTACATGCGGTAATGCGCCGCCCACGGCGCCTGCGTGGCATCGACGTAGAAGCCGGCGCCCTTGCCGATGTCGTAACCGTCCGCATCCGCCACATCCTCGCCCCGTGGGCTGGTGTCGGGCGCAACCAGGATCACGCCATGATCGGCCGCATAGCGCTGCGCGCCGGCCTTGCTGATGAAATTCTGTTCGGTGCAGGTCAGACCGCTCAACCAGTACAGCACCGGCAACGGGCCGTCGGCGGCTTGCGGCGGCAGGTAAACGCCCACCTGCATGCTGCAGTTCAAGGTGTGCGACGGATGCCGATAGACATCCTGCCAGCCGCCGAAGCAGGCGCGGTGTTCGATACGTTCCATGAGATTCCTTACGAAGAGAAAACCCTGCAGCCGGATCGCCGGTTGCAGGGTTGGACCATCAATGCAACAGACCCTTCTTGCGTGCCACATGGGCCGACAGGGCATCCATCAACGTTGGGGAAAGGCAGTCGTAGGCTGGCAACCCCAGTTCGGTCAGGCGCGCGCGTACGCCATCCATCTGCTCCGGGGGCGTGCCGGTTTCGATGATCGACGAGACGAACGCGGCAAAGCCCGGTGCCGACCAGCCCTGTTGTTTCGACAACTCGGTGTGCACGAAATCCAGACCGTAGAACGCATGGTCCTTGTTTTCGATCCGCCCATACAGGTGTACGCCGCAACCGGTGCACGCATGGCGCTGGATCGTCGCGCTTTCGTCGACGATCTTCAGCTTTTCCTGGTGGGCGGTGACCTTGACGTTGTCGCGCGGAACCACCGCCACGACCGAGAACTTCGCGCCATCGGGTTTCCAGCATTTACTGCAACCGCAAGCATGGTTATGCGCGGTCTGCGCAGACACCTCGACGGTCACCTTGTCGTTGGCGCAGAGGCATTCAAGCGTGCCGCCTTGAAAATTTTCTGCACCGCCTCGCGCAACACCATCATCTACCGAAGGATGAATCGACACGTTAGTCATCACGCTCCTCCCGGAGTGTCGGGTACCACGTGCGCGGAAGCGGCCGCGCGCCGCTCCTGGCCGCCTGGTCAGAAATGGATCACGGTACGGATCGACTTGCCCTCGTGCATCAGGTGGAAGGCCTCGTTGATCTCTTCCAACGGCATGGTATGGGTGATGAATGGGTCCAGGTCGATCTCGCCCTTCATCGACTGCTCCACCATGCCCGGCAATTGCGTACGTCCCTTGACGCCACCGAAGGCGCTGCCGCGCCATACGCGGCCAGTCACCAGCTGGAAGGGACGCGTGCTGATTTCCTGGCCGGCGCCAGCCACGCCGATGATGACGCTCTCGCCCCAGCCCTTGTGGCAACACTCCAGCGCCGAACGCATCACATTGACGTTGCCGATGCATTCGAAGCTGAAGTCCACGCCGCCATCGGTCAACTCGACGATGACCTCCTGAATCGGCTTGTCGTAGTCCTTGGGGTTGATGCAGTCGGTGGCACCCATGCTGCGCGCCAGATCGAACTTGCCCGGATTGGTGTCGATGGCCAGGATGCGCCCGGCCTTGGCCTGTACCGCGCCCTGGATCACCGCAAGACCGATGCCGCCCAGGCCGAAAACGGCAACACTCTCGCCGGGCTTGACCTTGGCGGTGTTGTGCACTGCGCCGATACCGGTAGTGACGCCGCAGCCGAGCAGGCAGACCTTCTCCAGCGGTGCCTCCGGGTTGACCACGGCCAGCGAAATTTCCGGCACGACGGTGTATTCGCTGAAGGTGCTGCAGCCCATGTAGTGATAAATCGGCTCGCCGTTGTAGGAGAAGCGCGTGGTGCCGTCGGGCATCAGGCCCTTGCCCTGGGTGGCGCGCACGGCCTGGCACAGGTTGGTCTTGCCGGACAGACAGAATTTGCACTTGCGGCATTCGGCCGTGTAGAGCGGGATCACGTGATCGCCAACCTTGACGCTGGTCACGCCTTCGCCGACCTGTTCGACGATGCCGCCGCCTTCATGCCCGAGCACCGACGGGAAGATGCCTTCCGGGTCGTCGCCAGACAGCGTGAAGGCATCGGTGTGGCACACGCCGGTGTGGGTGATGCGGACCAGCACTTCCCCGGCTTTCGGCGGCGCGACGTCGATTTCGACGATTTCCAGCGGCTTGCCGGGCCCAAATGCGACTGCTGCACGGGATTTCATGGGATGACGCTCCTGACGATGAGGTTCGAGGACGGGGGGCGCGACCAGCGCCGACCCGGTGGGAGTTCTATTTGAGGTAGGACCGGACCAGGCCGAGCAAGTCCTGCACCCGTTCGGCGCGTTGCGCATCGGATGCGGCGGCGTGCCCGAAATCTTCGCGGATATGCGCTTCAAGCACCTGCGACATCAGTCCGTTCACGGCACCCCGAATCGCGGCGATCTGCTGCAAGACCGGAGCGCAGTCTGCGCCCGCCTGCAGCGCCCGCTCCAGCGCGTCGCATTGCCCGCGCAACCGGCGCACACGCGCCAGCGCTCGCTTTTTCTCGTGCGGCGAATGCGGCATGGCGGCTCCAGCGAAATACTGGGGGGCAGTATATGGATTGTTTCGAAAAAAGCTATGCCCGGCGGCCTGCTGACGGTCGTCTTGTTGAGTGCGATCACCGCCCCTCGTTGGCATCTGGGGCGATGCGCGAGTTGCCCGCTGGCAGCACATGGGTGAAGAGGCCACCTGTAGCCGCAGTGCAGCACGCACATTGCGCAGAGGTGGCGACACCTCGCACGCCGCAGACGCGAGACACCCGGCACAACGATGGCTGCGGGCCATACCCCAACACCTGAACCTTCGATCATCGCTACCGTTGCCGACCGCCGACGTGGCGTCCCCGCATCAGCGCAGGGGCTGGAACGGCGGTAGCGGTAGCGGTAGCGGTGGCGGTGGCGGTGGCGGTAGCGGTAGCGGTGGCGGTGGCGGCGGAGCAAATCCTGCGGCATCCAGGCATTCCGCCAGCAGGTCGGGCGGCAGGTCCGGCGAAGGCGCCTGCGGGAACGGCGCTGCGATGCCTTCGGCGGTAGCGCATGCCTGCAACGCTGCATCGAATTCCGAATCGTCTGGCGGCAGGCCGGGCGGTCCATCTGCTGCATCCGGTGCGTCGAATGCGTCGCCATCGAAGGGCGGCGGCGGCGGCGGTGCGACACCCCTGTGCACCAGGCAGCCGTCGACGCTTCCCCGATCTTGCCGCTCCGGCGCAGCGCGGCGCGCGACGTCGGCAGGCAGCGTTGGGACCACATCGTGTTCCGGCGCACAAGCCGGTAACGCATCGATGTTTCTTGTACCCGGCGGTGGCGGTGGCGGCTCACGATGCGCGTAGGGAACAGGCGCATGATGCGCAGCACCGCAGAAATTCGCACAACCTGCCAGGTTGAGCGCTGCGAGCATTGCAGTGGTAACGACAAGGCGTGGTGGTGCGTGGACCATCGTGATCTCCCTGGCTGGATGGCACATCTGCGCACGGCATGCAGACGGCGGACGCGGGCTGGGCCGCGCTCGTCCGGGAAGCGTTGCAGCTGACTGTGCTGCGCATTTGCCACCGCGCGCCGCGCACCGGCGAGGATTGGCGCTTGTCGGCATGCGCAGCGCAAATGCAACGTGCGTGCAACGCATGCTTCGGCTGACGCATTGGAAGATGCAGCTGGTCCGACCGTGGCGACGCGGGTGCTGTCGCTGTCAGTTCTCGACGGCAGCCGGCGCCGCGGCGACCGCCGCGTCCACTGCATGCTCCGGTAGCGAGGCCAGCACCGCAGCGCGAAAGCGCGCGGCAAATGCCGCATCGTTGGCCTGGTAGAACGCGCGCGCGTTGGCCGACAACTGGTCCAGTTGGGCCCGTGGCAATGCCAGGGCTGTTTCCACTGCCTGTGCGATGCCTGCCGCGTCCACGTAGTAATACGATGCCAGACGGCGCTGACGCACCTCGGCCACCGGAATCAGCACCCCATGTTCGGGCCTGATCAACTTGTTCATCGGTTCGCCGTCGGTCGCCAGCGTCACCGCGCCCACGCTTAGCGCTTCCATCAGATAATGCCCGAACCCTTCGGCCTCTGAGGGGCATATATGGAACAGATGCGCGTTCTGCATGCGGCGAAGTTCGGCATCGTCCAGATACCCCACGCGGTGGTCGATGTTCGGGGCCACGACCGGCTTGCCGGCGGTGCGCGGGTTCTGCACCACCGTCAGCAGCGGCCACTCCGGATGCCGCTGCCAGGTGTCCAGCAATACGCGCGTGCCCTTGGCGGTACTGCGCCCGGCCAGGTGGAAGAAAGCGCGCTGACGAAACACGCGTGCGTCGTACCGATCCGGGCTGGTGAAGCCAATGAAGCGTGTGGCACACCCGAGGCTGCGGAAGATTCGCTCGGCATGGTGGGTCTTGCACAGCACCGCATCGAAGCGCGGCAGCAATGGCAGCCACTTGGGCAGCAGCCACTCCGGGTTGGGCACCAGCAGGTTGATCTGCCCCAGCGGCAGGCAGCGCTTGTACACGCGCTCGGAAAAGATCTGCAGCGGCACCCGCCCGAACAGCATGCGGCTGGCCCACAGGCGCGCCTCGCTCCCAGTGTCGTGCAGGCGTTGACTGGTGAATCCCACTTCCTGCACCGGCACGCCGCCAGCGCGCAGCGTGTTGGCCATCAGCACCATGTCGCGGGTCAGCCCCACGCCGTTGTCGCGACTGATCACCCGCATCATTGGAAATGCCTTGTCATGCACGCACGCGCCAGTACAACGGCATAGTGTCGATGCCGTGGCTTCCTGCGCGATATCCTGGTCTGTAATGGTGCGTTACACGTGTGCCAATGGTTGACAAATTCGATCATTATGATGCGTGCTCCAGCCCTGCAATTGCGAGCACCATGTATCCGGCAGCCACCACCTTGCGCGGGCCAAGCGCCGCGCCACAGACGACGATCCCTATGGACCTGCAACAACCCTGCGTTCTCGTGGTCGACGACGACCCGGACCTGCGCAAGCTGATCGGCGAATTTCTGAGCGCCCACGGCTACCAGGTGGATATGGCCGAAAACGTGGCGGAGATGCGCTCTGTCATGGCGCAGCGCCGCCCGGACCTCATCGTACTCGACGTGATGATGCCGGGAGAAGATGGGCTGAGTGCAGCGCGCGCCCTGGCCAGCGAGCGCGGTTCACCTGCGGTCATCATGCTCAGCGCGCTGGGTAACGACACCGACCGCATCATCGGCCTGGAAGTCGGCGCCGACGATTACCTCGCCAAGCCCTGCAATCCGCGCGAATTGCTGGCGCGTGTGCGCGCCCTGCTGCGGCGCAGCCAGGCCAGCAACGAACAGGCCGACCAGCGCGGAAACGTCTACGAATTCGCCGGCTGGCGGCTGGACGTGGTACGCCGCGACCTGCGCGACCCCACCGGCATCTTCATCAATCTGTCCGACGGCGAGTTCGCGCTGCTGCGCACCTTCGTCGAACACCCGCAGCGCGTGCTCAGCCGCGACCAGTTGCTGGACTACGCCCGTGGCCGCGACACCGACGTCTACGACCGCGCCATCGACAGCCAGATCAGCCGCCTGCGCCGCAAAATCAATGAGCGCGTCCATACCGAATTGATTCGCACCGTACGCAACGAAGGCTACATGCTCCTGCCGAGCGTCTCGCGCCTGTGAGCAAACCGGCACGGCGCGGGCTGTCGATCTTTGCGCGGACCTTTGTATTGTTGGCGGTGGCCCTGCTCACCGCCCAGGCGGTGGGCATCGCCCTGCTGGTGATGCGTACCCCCGTCTACGAGCCTCCCGTCCATCCGCCGGAAGTGGTGGCGCTGCTCTCCACCCGCATGCCGGCCGGCACCCAGACCCTGAAAGTGCACGAATCGGCGCAAGCCCCGGTGCCGCCGACAGGCCAGGTGCGCGACCCCTTCGCTGAAATGCTGCTTGCGCACTGGCTGGATGTGCCCGAACGCCAGGTGCGGTTCTATCGCAACGCCAATGATCGTGAAGGCCCGCAGCCAGGCATGCTGCCGCCGCAGCGATGGTCCAACCGGGACCACGCGGGCGACGGCGGTGGCGGGGCGCACGAACGCCTTGGCACGCAGCCTCTGCCGCCGTTTCCGGACGACTGGCCGCGCGACAGCCACCCCGCTGCGCTGCCCGGCGACGGGCTGCGGCCGGACGAGTTACCCGGCGCCTGGGAAAGCGAGCGCCTGACCCCCGGCGTACCGCTGCTGGACGGGTTCACCGCCGCCCTGCAACAGTCCGATGGCCGTTGGCGTACGGTGGAATCGCCGCGTCGACGCCTCTCGGGCGAGTTCAAGACCCATGTCGTGCTGCTGTTCCTGGCCGGCCTGCTGGCCAACGTGCCACTGGCATGGTGGTTTTCGCGCGCGCTGTCGGCACCGATCAAGCGCTTTGCCGAGGCTGCCGACCGCCTGGGCCGTAATCCCGATGCCGCGGCCCTGCAACGCAGCGGCCCGCCGGAAATCGTGCGCGCGGCCGATTCGTTCAACGCGATGCAGGCGCGCCTGAACCGCCTGATCAACGAACGCACGCACATGGTCGCAGCGATCGCGCACGACTTGCGCACGCCGCTGGCGCGGCTGTCGTTTCGTCTGGATGGCCTGCAACCACCGCTGCGCGACAAGGCGCTGGCCGATATCAACGAGATGAAGGCGATGATTTCCGCAGCGCTGGACTTCATCCAGAACGACCGTCATCGCGGCGAACGCGCGCCGCTGGATCTGCGCTTGCTGGTGGAGAGCGTGGTCGACAACGCCACCGACATCGGCGCCGACGCCGAGCTGCTGCCCGGCCCGGAAATCACCCTGGACGGCGACCCGCTGGCATTGCGCCGCGCCGTCATGAATCTGCTCGAAAACGCGTTGAAATACGGCAAGCGCGCCCGTCTGCAACTGCAGCGCGACGGCGAGGACGGCGTGTTGTGGATCGACGACGACGGCCCCGGCATCGATCCCACCCAGCGCGAACAATTGTTGCTGCCGTTCGTGCGTGGCGAGTCCTCGCGCAATCGCGACACCGGCGGCATCGGGCTGGGCTTGTCGGTGGCGCACAGCATCGTGCTGGCGCACGGCGGCGACCTACGTCTGGACAATCGGCCGCGTGGCGGATTGCGCGTGACCGTACGACTGCCCTGCATGCCCGAGCGACGCTGACCTGAGATGGAGTGCGGCCGGGCCGCGCAAGCGGCAACTGCGCCGATACGACCCGACACAGCTGTTCCGGCAATGGCCTTGCGCGTCTGGCTACATCGGCTGACGCGGCGACACCGGCGCCACCAGCCATCACCGACGGCCGACGACTGCCAGCGCCAACACGCGCTGGCAACCGGCAAAGGCGCGCTCAGTAAGCGAACTCGCGGAACACGCGGTCGATATCGCCGTTCCATGCGCCGTGATACAGCGCCAGCTTGCGTTCGGCAGCGGTGACGCCGCTTTCGGCGATCTCGGCGATGACATCCAGAAAGCCGGTTTCGTCCTGCCCGTCGCGGTTCAGGCGTGCGCGGCGACGCAGGCCTTCGCGTGCGATGTTGACCGCCTCCACTGCCAGATCGCGCACGGTGCCAGTGCGGAACGGCAGGCCCAGCGCATGCTTGGGCACGCCGTCGCGCAGTGCATGCCGCTCGGTCGGGCTGAAATCCCTGACCAGGTCCCAGGCCGCATCCAGCGCGGTCTGGTCGTACAGCAGGCCGACCCAGAACGCCGACAACGCGCACAACCGATCCCAGGGGCCGGCATCGGCACCGCGCATTTCCAGATACTTCTTCAAACGCACTTCCGGAAATGCGGTGGTCATGTGGTCGGACCAATCGCGCAATGTCGGCAACGCGCCCGGCAGCGCGGGCAGCTTGCCTTGCATGAAATCGCGGAAGCTCTGCCCGCTGGCGTCGTGATACACGCCATCGCGGTAGGAAAAGTACATCGGCACATCGAGCAGGTAATCGACGTAGCGGTCGTAGCCGAAGCCGTCTTCGAACACGAAATCCAGCATGCCGGTGCGATCGGCGTCGGTGTCGGTCCAGATGTGCGAGCGGTAGCTGAGATAGCCGTTCGGCTTGCCGTCGGTGAACGGCGAATCGGCGAACAACGCGGTGGCGATCGGCTGCAACGCCAGCGACACGCGGAACTTCTTCACCATGTCCGCTTCGGTGGCGTAATCCAGGTTGACCTGCACCGTGCAGGTGCGCGTCATCATGTCCAGGCCGAGCGAGCCGACCTTGGGCATGTAGTTCTTCATGATCTGGTAGCGGCCCTTGGGCATCCACGGCATCTGGTCGCGACGCCACTTGGGCTGGAAGCCCATGCCCAGAAAGCCCAGCTGCAACTCGCCGGCGACCTGCGCCACTTCGTCCAGATGGGTGCCGGTTTCCACGCACGTATGGTGCAGGGTTTCCACCGCCGCGCCGGAGAGCTCCAGCTGCCCGGCCGGCTCCAGCGTGACCGATGCGCCGTCGCGCAGCAGCGCGATGGTGCGGCCGTTTTCCTGCACCGGCTCCCAGCCGAAACGGGTCAGCCCGGTCAGCAAGGCCTTGATGCCGCGTGCACCGTCGAAGGTGGGCGCACGCAGGTCATCCAACTGGAAGCCGAACTTCTCGTGCTCGGTGCCGATCCGCCAGTCCGCACTCGGCTTCTCGCCGGAAGCCAGCACCTGGGCCAGCTCCGCACGTTCGGTGATCGGCGTTTCGGCAACGTGGCTAGGACTCGACAAGGGCAGGCTCGCAAACGAAAGGGGTCGGACGATGTGGGGATACTCCCCTGCCACCGCAAGGCCCGCACTATAACCGCAGGGCATGGAAAGAATTGCCGCCATCGGCCAAGTCTGAGATTTCCATCCATGCGCACAGGGTCGCCGACGCCGCAGCAGGCACGGGCGCGACCGCACCGCCGGATGTCGGGCGTCGCCTCGGGCTGCAGCACGCAGGCATGCACCGGGAGGAGATGCACCAGGTTCGCCCCGGCCGCGCACCCGCAATCCTGTAGCATCGCCCAGCCATGACCGCTGCACCCACACCCACCGACACCCTGCTCGCGCAGATGACCAGCCTGATGCACTGCGAGCGCGCAGAAGGCTTCGCCTGCGTGAGCGCGCGGCGCGAACATGGGGCCCGCTCGGTGGATCTGGCCCAGCCGCAGTTCGCGATTCTGCTGCAAGGCCGCCAGCAGGTGAGCAGCGCGACGCAATCGCTGCAGCTGCTGCCGGGCGATCTGTTTCTGGCTACGCGCCGTTGCCGGATCGATATGATCAATACGCCCGACCCGCAGACCGGGCTCTACATGAGCGCGGTGGTCCCTCTCTGCGAACAGGCACTGGCCGCTGAGCGCGCGTTATGGACCGAGCCGCTGCCCGAGGCCGGCGCCGACATTGCACGGCTGCCGGCGATCGATTTCGAGTTGGCGCTGCGGCAATGGCGCGATGCGCTGCAACACGGTCTGTACACCGAAGCACACCTGGCGTTGGCCGCATTGGTCATCAACGTGTGTCGTCGCGGCCACGGCGGCCTGCTGCTGCCGCCGGCACCAGGCATCGCCGAGCAGGTACGCGCGCTGATCGCCGCGCAACCGCAGCGGGGGTGGCGCTCGCGCGATATCGAAGACCGCCTGGGCATCAGTGGCGCCACCTTGCGCCGCCATCTGGCCGCCGAACAACGCTCGCTGCGCGAACTGATCACCGACGCGCGACTGGCGCACGCGATGGGCCTGCTCTACAGCACGCGCTGGCCGCTCAAGACCGTGGCCGCGCGTGCCGGCTATCGCTCTACCCGCAGCTTCAGCCAGCGGTTCCAGCAGCGTTACGGACTGGATCCGGCCAGCATCGGCAATAGCCGCTAGATCGCCGGAGCGAGCGCTTCGCGCAGCGCAATGAGCGAAGCGCGCAGCTCGCTGGCGCCAACATGGCGACATCGCGGCGGTTGCCGCCTGCTCTGGAGTTGCTCATGTCCGTTTCCGCCCTGCGTCGGCTGGCGCCGCTGTTACTCGCCGTCAGCGCCAGCCTCGCGCACGCCGCTGCGCCCACCTCCCCCCACGCACAGGTTCCCGGCTTTTACCTGCAACGTATCGGCAGCCTACGCGTGGCCGCCTTGTTCGACGGTCGCGTGGCATTGACGCGGCAAGAGTTGACGAATGTGGACCCGGCCGAGCGCGACCGTCTGCTCGCGCACGCTTACGTACCCGAAGACGAGAACGGCGTGCAGACTGCAGTCAACGCATACCTGATCCAGGACGGCAGCCACCTCAGCCTGGTCGACACCGGCACCGCGCAGTGCATGGGGCCCGGCCTGGGTCAGGTGCTGAGTCACTTGCGCGCTGCCGGTTACGACCCTGCCCAGGTCGACGATGTGTTGCTGACCCATGCGCATCCGGATCACCTGTGCGGCCTGCTCGATGCGCACGGCGCACCGGCGTTTCCCAACGCCACGGTGTGGCTGTCCGACGCCGATGCCGCGTATTGGCTGGATCCCGCTTCGGAGGCCGATGCCATGCCGATGGTGCGGTTCGCCTTCCCGTTGGCGCGTGCCGCGGTGGCGCCTTATCTGGCCCAGGGTCGGCTGCGCCGTTTCCAGCCCGGCAAGACCGCCTTGCCGGCCGGCATCACGGCTTTGGACAGCCGGGGCCACACGCCCGGCCACGTGTCCTATCGCTTCGACGGCGGCGCCGGCAACACACTGCTGGTGTGGGGCGATGTCCTGCACTATCACGCCGTGCAGTTCGCCCAGCCGGACGCGTCGTTCGAGGCCGACAGCGATCGCACCCAGGCCATCGCCTCACGCCGTCGCCTGCTGGTGCAGGCAGCCGACGGACGCTGGTGGGTGGCCGGCGCGCATCTGCCATTCCCCGGCCTGGGTCATGTGCGCCGCGAGGGCAACGCGTTCGCCTGGGTGCCGACCGAATTCGGCCCGGTGCCGGCGACGCCTTGAAAGGAGGTCGCCAGCGCAGATCGCATCGCCGCCTGATGCGCTGCGACAACCGTCGCAGACCGCGCCGGCGAGGATGGAGCCGGTTCAGCGCATGAGAACCTGGCCGGCGACCGGTCGCAAGGCGAGCCAGTCGCGGCGGCCAGCTCCCTAGGCGCAACCCGGCCAGGCATCGCCCGGCCCCTTTGCCGACCGATGCCGCAACTGAAAACGACGAGCCCTGGCGCGCCGTCCTGAACTGCCTGCCGGGGCGGGCGTCATGGCGCCTGACCCGGTTCCCCCTCCGCTGCAGGCGGTGCACCATCCAGGCCCAGCCAGCCACCGACGATTCCGCGCAGTTCGTCCACGCCCTGGCGCGATTCGCCGGAGTAGGTCTGCACGGTCACGCTGTCGCCAAAACGCGAGGTCACTTCCTTCTTGACCTTCTGCAGGGTCTGCATCTGCTGGCCACGGCCGAGCTTGTCGGCCTTGGTCAGCAACCCGTGTGCGGGCAAGCCGCGTTCGGCGGCATAACCGAGCATCTGCAGGTCGTAATCCTTCAGCGGGTGGCGGATATCCATCACGACCACCAGCCCGCGCAAGGCCTCGCGGGTGCGGAAATAGCGGTCGATGAAGGCCTGCCAGTGCGCCTGCAGATCCTGCGGCACCTTGGCATAGCCATAGCCGGGCAGGTCCACCAGGTAGCGTTCGGGCTGGATCTGGAAGAACACCAGCTGCTGGGTCCGGCCGGGCGTCTTGGACACGCGCGCCAGCGCGTTCTGGCGGGTCAGCGCATTGAGCGCGCTGGATTTTCCGGCGTTGGAGCGGCCGGCAAAGGCCACCTCGTAGCCGCCATCGTCGGGCAATTGCCGGGCGTTGTGGGCGGACAGGTGGTAGCGGGCTTGTTCGATGAGGAGCGACATCCCCTTAGGATCGCACGTTCGGGCCTGGCAGTTTTGCTGCACTGTTCGTTGACCCTGACGCAAAGGCGTGTCGATAATCGAAGCACGCCTGCCACTGCCAGTACCCAACGCGCGCGGGCCGGGTCCATACGGAGCTTTAGCTGATGCGCCATGCTCGTGTGCTAGTCCTCGCCGCCCTCGCCGTCCCGGTCATTGCGGCCGTGGCGTTTGCGCAATCGGCAGTCACGCCGATTCCCGATCCGCCGCCGGTGCGCGTTGCGCCGCTGGAGGTGGACCTGGCCAAGACCACCTGGGGAGATGCCAAGGCCGGCCAGACCAAGGCAGCTGCCTGCGCAGCCTGCCATGGGCCGGACGGCAATCCGGCAGTGGCGATGTACCCGCGCATTGCCGGGCAGACCGAGCGCTACGTGGCGCACCAGGTGGCGCTGATTGCCAGCGGCGAGCGCAACACCGGCATGTCGGCGGTGATGGTGCCCTTCGTCAAGGACCTCACCGCACAGGACATGCGCGATCTGGGCGCCTATTTCGCCACCCAGAAGGCCTCTGCCGGCGTCGCCGACGACGCGGCGATCGCCGAGGGCCCCTACCAGGGCATGAAGTTCTACGAGGTCGGCGAAAAGCTCTACCGCGGCGGCGACATCGCCCGCGGCGTGCCGGCCTGCATGGCCTGCCATGGGCCGTCCGGTGGCGGCAATCCGGGCCCGGCCTATCCGCGCCTGGGCGGACAGCACGCCGAGTACGTGGCGCGACGCCTGAAGGAGTACCAGGCCGGCACCACCCAGGAGCGCAATCCGGCGCTGTTCAATATCATGGCGCAGGTGGCGCATCCGCTGACCGAGCAGGAGATCCAGGCGCTGGCCAGCTACCTGCAAGGCCTGCATGATCGTGCCGATGACGCAGCAGCGGCGCAGCCGCCTGCAGGAGCGCCCGCACGTTCGTGAGCTGATCCCTGCCGTCGTAACACCGCTTCACGACGCCGGTCCCGCGACCGGCGTCGTCGTTTACCGCTCGCCCCTCGCCCCCCCACGGAGCCCGCATGAAATTGCTTTCCCGTCTGCCCCTGCTGTTGTTGTTGCTGTTGCCGCTGGTGGCCTGCGCCGCCGACAAGAAAGCCCCGCCGGTCCAAGGCGAGGACTACACCCTGATCGACGGCGGCCAGCCGTACGCCCCGCTGGCCGGCAAGGTCGAAGTGACCGAAGTCTTCGGCTACACCTGTCCGCACTGCGCGCATTTCGAACCGGTGCTGGAAGCCTGGGTGGCCAAGCAGCCGGCGTATGTGCGCTTCACCCCGGTGCCGGCGGCCTTTGGTGGCTTCTGGGACGCGTTTGCACGCGCCTACTTCGCCGCCGACATCCTGGGCGTAGCCAAGCGCAGTCACCGCGCCATGTTCGACGCCATCCATGAAAAGCAGACCGTGCCCACCCAGAACGTGGCGCCGGAAGAACTGGCCGCGTTCTACGCCAGTTACGGCATTCCGCAGCAGCGTTTCATCGAGACCTACAAGAGCGAGGCGGTGGATGCCAAGCTCAAGGCCGCGCGCGAGTTCGCGCTGCGCAGCAAGATCCCCGGCACTCCGGCCATCATCGTCAACGGCCGCTACCTGATCGGCGCACGCAATTACCCGGACATGCTGCGCATTGCCGACTACCTGATCGCCCGCGAGCACGCCGCGCCGGCCAAGCGCTGAACCGCATAACCGCCAGCGACGGCCGCGCGTGGCATCATGCGCCCCGCGGCCGTCCGGCCCTTTTCTCGCCCCACGCTGGAGATCCAATCCGATGAAGACCCGCTTCGCCCTGACGCTGATGGCGCTGTTGCCGATCCTGGTCGCCTGCAAGGCACAGGACGGTTCGTCCGATACCGCACCTGCCGCCACCACCCCAGCTGCCGAAACGGCGCCCGCCCCTGCTGCCGCTACCCCGGCCGCAGACCCCGCCGCTCCGCCTGCAGTCGGCGAAAGCGCCACCACTCCGCCGCCTGCCGCGCCCAGCGCTGCCCCGCGCGCGCCCAATGGCCCCGAGCCGGTCGCCGGCACCGATTATCTGGACATCGACGGTGGCCAGCCCTATCAGCAGGCCGCCGGCAAGATCGAAGTGGCCGAAGTCTTCGGCTACGTCTGCCCTGCCTGCAACGCGTTCCAGCCGCTGATCGGGCCATGGAAGGCGGGTCTGCCGTCGGACGTGCATTTCGTCTATGTGCCGGCCATGTTCGGTGGCCCGTGGGATGACTACGGCCGCGCCTTCTATGCTGCCGAAACTCTGGGCGTGCAGGAAAAGACCCATGAAGCCTTGTACAAGGCCATCCACGTCGACCAGACCCTCAAGGGCGAGCGTGGCAAGGATTCGGTGCAGGACATCGCCGCGTTCTACGCCAAGTACGGCGTGGACCAGAAGACCTTCGTCGACACCATGAGCAGCTTCGGCGTCTCGGCCAAGACCAACCGCGCCAAGCAGTTCGCCACCCGTAGCAAGATCACCGGCACCCCGTCGCTGATCGTCAACGGCAAGTATCTGGTCAAGGGCCAGAGCTTCCCGGACATGCTGCGCATTGCCGATCACCTGATCGCGCGCGAACGCGCCACGCTGGCCAAGTGAGTCGCGCGAACGCAACGTCGTGAACGCTTCGGACTCGCGCACCCTGCGGGTGCTGACCGCCAACATCCAGGCTGGCTCCAGCACCCGCCGTTACAGCGACTATGTGACGCGTAGCTGGTCGCACGCTTTGCCGCTGGGCAGCAAGCGCACCAGCCTGGACAGCATCGCTAAGCTGGTGGGCGAACGCGACATCGTCGGCCTGCAGGAGGCCGACCCCGGCAGCCTGCGCTCGGGTTTCACCAACCAGACCCACTATCTGGCCGAGCGCGCCGGTTTCGATTACTGGAGCCACCAACCCAACCGTCGCATGGGTGGGGTGGCCTCCAGCGCCAACGGTTTGCTGAGCAAGCTCGAACCGGTGGAAGTACAGGACCATGCCCTGCCCGGCCGCATCGGCGGACGCGGCATCCTGCTGGCGAAATTCGGTGAGGGCCGCGATGGCCTGGCCGTGGCGGTGGCGCACCTGTCGCTGGGCGCCAATTCGCGCATGGCGCAGCTGGCCTTCATCGCCGAACTGTTGTCCGACCATCCCAACGCGATGTTGATGGGCGATTTCAATTGCATGGCCGATCGACCGGAGATGCAGTCGCTCTATCGCCATACCCGTCTGCAACCGCCGAGCTGCGACGTGCACACCTTTCCCAGTTGGCGTCCGGACCGGGCGATCGACCACATCCTGGTCAGCGACAGCCTGGTGATCGAACATACCGAAGCGATTCCGGCCGCGTTTTCAGATCATCTGGCAGTGGGGATGGATATCCGCGTACCAAAGCAATTGCTGCGTTAAGAGCGGCCAACAGAACTCCTGCGCAGCCGCCAGGCGGGGCGCGGCCGATGCTGTAATCGGCTTGTACCACTCGGCCACTCCGGTTCTGAGCGCACCGCCCACACCTACCTAACGACTGCTCACTACGTGTTGTTGGCCGCTCTGAACAACCGGAAAAGTGATGACCGGTTCGCATTGGCGAACTCGACCGCTGACGTCCCCTCGACACCGCCTGTGCGATAACGCAGGCGGTTTTTCGTTGGGAGCGCAGCACGTGATATGCAGCGTATGAGTGTGTCGCCATGAGTGCGACAGCGCCGCACACCTTGCCGGTACGCACCCTGCGCCCGGTGTTCGTGCTGGCAGCCACTGTCGTGTGCACGTTTGCCTTGCTGGTGTCGTTGTTCCCGCTGAAATCAGGACGTGTGCTGCTGGATGCGCAGACCTGGGCGTCGCGCAATGTCGGCTGGTACTACCTGCTGGCGATGACGCTGTATCTGGTGTTCGTGCTAGCCACGGCCCTGTCCAGCTACGGCAACATCAAACTCGGCGCCGATCACGACGAGCCGGAATTCAGTTACCTCTCCTGGGCTGGCATGCTGTTCGCCGCGGGCATCAGCATCACGCTGTTCTTCTTCTGCGTCTCCGAGCCGTTGACGCATTATCTGCAACCGCCCCAGGGTGGTACCGGCAGTGGCGAAGCGTCCGCGCGCCAGGCGATGCAGGTGCTGTTCCTGCATTGGGGCCTGCATGGTTGGGGCGTGTTCGCGCTGACGGCCATGGCGCTGGCGTACTTCGCCTTCCGCCACAACCTGCCGCTGGCGCTGCGCTCGGCGTTGTATCCGCTGATCGGCAAACGCATCAACGGGCCGATCGGCTACACCGTGGATGCGCTGGGCATCGTGGCCACCGTGTTCGGCCTGGGCGCGGACATGGGCTTTGGCGTGCTGCATCTCAACGCCGGCCTGACCACCTTGATGGACGTGCCGCATACGCACTGGGTGCAGGTGGCGCTGATCGTGGCGATGATGGGCGCGGCCATTGTGGTGGCGGTCTCCGGCGTCGAAAAAGGCGTGCGCTGGATGTCGGACATCAACATGCTCCTGGCCATGGCGCTGCTGTTGTTCATGCTGTTCGCCGGCCCGACGCAGTACCTGCTCAATGCGCTGATGCAAAACCTGGGCGACTACCTGGGCAGCGTGGTGAACAAGAGTTTCGACGTATATGCCTATGGTGGCCGCGCCGATTGGCTGGGCAACTGGACGGTGTTCTATTGGGCCTGGTGGATCGGTTGGGCGCCCTTCGTCGGGCTGTTCATCGCGCGCATCTCGCGCGGCCGGACCATTCGCGAATTCGTGCTGGGGGTGTTGCTGATCCCGCTCGGGTTTACGCTGGCATGGCTGTCGATCTTCGGCAACAGCGCGCTGGATCAGCTGCTGCATCACGGCCAGGCAACGTGGGCGCAGCAGGCCATCGACGCGCCGCAGACCGTGCTGTATGCGTTGCTGCAGAGTTACCCGTGGAGCCGCACGGTCATCACGGTCACGGTGGCGATCAGTTTCGTGTTCTTCGTGACCTCCGCCGATTCCGGCACGGTGGTGTTGTCCACGCTCTCCTCTCACGGCGGCGAACCGCACGACGATGGCCCGCGCTGGCTGCGTGTGTTCTGGGGCGTACTCACTGCCGTGGTCACGGCAGGCTTGTTGCTGGC
Organism: Xanthomonas sp. D-36-1; assembly: GCF_017746155.1. NCBI lineage: Bacteria > Pseudomonadati > Pseudomonadota > Gammaproteobacteria > Lysobacterales > Lysobacteraceae > Xanthomonas > Xanthomonas sp. D-36-1. The sequence goes on along the minus strand of NZ_JAGHWR010000056.1, from coordinate 18,643 downwards.
CGGCAGCATGGACGCACTGAAATCGGCGGTGGTGCTGGCCTCGCTGCCATTCTCTGCAGTGCTGCTGCTGATGGCCTGGGGCCTGTCGCGCGCACTCAGCGAAGAATCGCAGCGCAAACGCGCGCAGCTTTACAGCCCCAGCCCGTTGATCGGGCAATCACGCCACCACGGCGGCTGGCGTCAGCGGTTGGGCCAGGCGATGCACTTCCCGGCGCGCGATGAGGTGTATCGCTTCATGCACGACCAGGTGCGCCCGGCCATCGAAGCGGTCACCGCACAGCTGCAAGAGGAAGGTTGGAAGGTAAGCAGCCGCATCGACGACGGCGACATGGAAATCAGCGTCGATCACGGCGAACAGCAGGGTTTCCGCTATCAAATCGTGATGCGTGGGTATCTCACTCCGTCGTTTGCCGCGCAGCGCTTCCGCAACCAGCGCTACTACCGCGCCGAGGTCTACCTGTACGAAGGCAGCCAGGACTACGACCTGGTGGGCTACAGCCGCGAACAGATCATCAACGACATCATCGATCAATACGAACGTCACCTGCAGTTCCTGCATCTCACCCGCTAAAGGTGCGTCGCTGCGGCGACCGTCCCACAGGAGGTTTGTCATGCCACGTTTCCCCGACCGGTTGCTGTATATCGGCGGCCGTTATGTTCCCGCCCGCGGCGGCCACACGTTCGAAGTGGTCAACCCCGCAACCGGCGAGGTGCTGGCCAACGTGCACAACGCCGGCGCCGACGATCTGGACGCCGCCGTCGATAGCGCGAAGGCAGGCCAGCAACGATGGGCAGCCCTGACGACGGTGGAGCGCTCGCGCATTCTGCTGCGTGCGGTGGCGTTGCTGCGCGAACGTAACGATGCGCTGGCCGAATTGGAAACGCTCAACACCGGCAAGCCGCTGAGCGAAACACGCAGCGTCGATGTGGTCACCGGCGCCGACGTACTGGAGTATTACGCTGGCGTGGCGCAGGCGCTGCAGGGTGCGCAAGTGCCCCTGCGCGAAGGCAGTTTCTTCTACACGCGCCACGAACCGCTGGGCGTGGTGGGTGCGATCGGCGCGTGGAATTACCCCATCCAGATCGCACTATGGAAAGCCGCGCCCGCTTTGGCCGCCGGTAACGCGATGATCTTCAAACCCAGCGAAGTCACCCCGCTCACCGCGCTGAAACTGGCCGAAATCTTTACCGAGGCCGGCCTGCCCGATGGGGTGTTCAACGTGCTGCCCGGCGATGGCGCCAGCGTGGGCACTGCGCTCACCGAGCATCCGCAGATCGAAAAGATCAGTTTCACCGGCGGCACCGCCACCGGCCGCAAGGTGATGGCCAGCGCATCGAGTTCGTCGCTGAAGGAGGTGACCATGGAACTGGGCGGCAAGTCGCCGCTGATTGTCTGCGCCGATGCCGATCTGGACCTGGCGGCCGACATCGCCATGATGGCCAACTTCTACAGCTCCGGGCAGGTGTGCACCAACGGCACGCGCGTGTTCGTGCCGCGCGCCTTGCGTCACGCATTCGAAGCGCGCCTGCTGGCCCGCGTGCAACGGATCCATATCGGCGACCCGCTCGACGAGCGCACCACCTTCGGTCCGCTGGTCAGCGCCGCGCATATGCAGCGCGTGCTGGAGCATATCGAACAGGGCAAGGCAGAAGGCGCACGTCTGCTGTGCGGCGGCGAGCGTCTGCAGGATGGCGCACTGGCGCAAGGCTATTACGTGGCGCCGACCATCTTCAGCGATTGCACCGATGTGATGACCATCGTGCGCGAGGAAATCTTCGGACCGGTCCTGAGCCTGCTCACCTACGACGACGAAGACGAAGCAGTGACGCGTGCCAACGCCACCACGTATGGGCTGGCTGCAGGCGTGGTCACACCGGATCTGGCGCGTGCACACCGGCTGATCCATCGCCTGGAAGCGGGTATCTGCTGGGTCAACACCTGGGGCGAGTCGCCGGCCCCGATGCCGGTGGGCGGCTACAAGCAGTCCGGCGTGGGGCGCGAAAACGGCCTGGCGACCTTGCAGGCCTACACGCGCACCAAATCGGTCCAGATCGAACTGGAACGTTACGCGTCGGTGTTCTGACGGCGGGGAGCCGGCGCACGCAAGCGCGGCGGCAGCGACGCGCCGCGATCGCCCCCCGCGCGCACGCCTGCGTCTGCGCCATCCACCTCGATCGCCACCGCACCGTTACCGCATCAGGAGAACACCATGCAACGCGAATACGACTACATCATCATCGGCGCCGGCTCGGCAGGCAACGTGCTGGCGGCACGCCTGACCGAAGATCCCGGCGTGACCGTGCTACTGCTCGAAGCGGGCGGGCCGGATTACCGGCTGGATTTCCGGACGCAGATGCCGGCAGCATTGGCCTTTCCATTGCAGGGCCGCCGCTACAACTGGGCCTATGAAACCGAGCCGGAACCTTACATGGACAACCGGCGCATGGAGTGCGGTCGCGGCAAGGGCCTGGGCGGTTCATCGCTGATCAATGGCATGTGCTACATCCGCGGCAATGCGCTCGACTTCGATCATTGGGCCAAGCGCCCCGGCCTGGAGGACTGGAGCTACCGCGATGTCCTTCCGTACTTCCGCAAGGCAGAGACGCGTGATATCGGCGCCAACGACTATCACGGTGGCGACGGCCCGGTCAGCGTGGCAACGCCGAAGAACGACAATAACGTGTTGTTCCATGCCATGGTCGAGGCAGGCGTACAGGCGGGCTATCCGCGCACCGACGATCTCAACGGCTACCAGCAGGAAGGCTTCGGACCGATGGACCGCACGGTGACACCACGCGGGCGCCGCGCCAGCACTGCGCGCGGCTACCTGGACATGGCCAAGCCGCGCGATGGCCTGCATATCGTCACCCACGCCACCACCGATCGCATTTTGTTTGCAGGCAAGCGCGCCATCGGCGTGCATTACCTGGTGGGTCACAGAAGCGAAGGAATCGATGCGCATGCACGCCGCGAAGTGCTGGTGTGCGCGGGTGCGATCGCCTCGCCGCAGCTGTTGCAACGCTCCGGCGTGGGCGCACCCGGTCTGCTGCGCGCACTCGATGTGCAGCTGGTGCACGACCTGCCCGGTGTCGGCCAGAACCTGCAGGACCACCTGGAGGTGTATATCCAGTACGCATGCACCAAGCCGGTGTCCTTGTATCCGGCATTGCAGTGGTGGAACCAACCGGCCATCGGTGCGCAATGGCTGTTCGCCGGTACGGGCACCGGTGCCAGCAATCAGTTCGAAGCCGGCGGCTTCATCCGCACGCGCGAGGAATTCGACTGGCCCAACATCCAGTACCACTTCCTTCCGGTTGCCATCAATTACAACGGCAGCAATGCGGTCAAGGAGCACGGCTTTCAAGCGCACGTCGGCTCGATGCGCACACCCAGCCGCGGGCGGGTGCACGCCAGATCGCGCGACCCGCGCCAGCATCCTTCGATCCTGTTCAACTACCAATCCACCGACCAGGACTGGCAGGAATTCCGCGATGCGATCCGCATCACCCGCGAGATCATCGCCCAGCCCGCACTCGACGCGTATCGCGGCCGCGAGATCAGCCCCAGTGCGGACTGCAAGACCGATGCGGAGCTGGACGCATTCGTCCGCTCTCGCGCAGAAACCGCCTATCACCCCTCCTGCTCCTGCGCGATGGGCACCGACGACATGGCAGTTGTCGACGGCCAGGGCCGGGTGCACGGCATGGAGGGTCTGCGCGTGATCGACGCCTCGATCATGCCGCGCATCATCACTGGCAACCTCAACGCCACCACCATCATGATTGCCGAGAAAATCGCCGACCGCATGCGCGGTCGCGCGCCCTTACCGCGCAGTACTGCCGACTACTACATCGCCGGCGATGCACCTGCGCGCCGGTGACTCTTCTGGTTCGAGCGTGAGGTGCTCCTGCCACCTCGGCATTTACCGTGAACTCGTCCATGAGCGCGTTGGCGGCAGCCACCGCCAATGGTCCCGCAAGCGGCGAGGACACCGCAGAGACAGGTACATGATGGCTCGGGCATCATGCGCTGATGAAGATCTACCTCGTTGGCGGCGCAGTCCGCGATGCATTGCTTGACCAGCCGGCTGGCGACCGCGACTGGGTGGTGGTTGGCGCAGATCAGGCGCAGATGGAAGCGCAGGGGTTCAAGCCGGTCGGCAAGGATTTCCCCGTGTTTGTGCACCCGCGCAGTGGCGAGGAATACGCACTGGCGCGTACCGAGCGCAAATCCGGCCGTGGATATCGCGGCTTCGTGGTGGATGCCGACCCATCGGTGACACTGGAAGAAGACCTGCTGCGCCGGGACTTCACCATCAACGCAATCGCGCGCGATGAGGACACCGGCCAATTGTTCGACCCGTACAACGGTGCGCGTGACCTGCAGGCGCGCGTATTACGGCACGTCGGCCCGGCGTTCATCGAAGATCCTGTGCGCGTGTTGCGTGCCGCGCGCTTCATGGCGCGGCTGGCACCGCTGGGATTCACTCTCGCGCCTGAAACTGCGGCACTGATGCGGGACATGGCCGCCAGTGGCGAACTCGACAGCCTGGTACCGGAGCGCGTGTGGCAGGAGCTGCGCCGCGCATTGAGCTGCGCGCAGCCCTCGGCGTTCCTGCGCACGCTGCACGACACCGATGCGCTGCGCGTTATCCTGCCGGAAGTCGATGCGCTGTACGGCGTGCCGCAGCGCGCCGAATTCCATCCGGAGGTCGATACCGGCATTCACCAGGAAATGGTGAGCGATATGGCCGCGCGTCTCGCGCCCGGCGATGCGCTGGTGGGCTTTGCTGCACTGACCCACGACCTGGGTAAGGCGCTCACGCCGCAAGAGCAATGGCCGCGCCATGTCATGCACGAGCAACGCGGCGTCGCGCCATTGCAGGCGCTGTGCGAGCGGCTCAAGGTGCCGCAGGACTTTCGGCAACTTGCCATCATCGCCTGCCGCGAGCACTTGAATGTCCATCGCCTGGCCGAGCTCCGCGACCGCACGCTGCACGAGCTGCTGGTGCGCTGCGATGCGTTTCGCCGGCCGGAGCGTATCGCGCAGCTGGCACTGGTCTGCGAAGCCGACAAGCGTGGCCGTCTGGGCAGTGAAGAGGCCGCGTACCCGCAGGGCGAAGCACTCGAACGGCTCCATGCCGCGGCACTGGCGATCAATGCGCGGGATCTGGCGGCCGAGGGTCTGCAAGGGCCGCAGATCGGCGAGGCACTGACGAAGGCGCGTATTGCCGCGATTGCAGCAGCGCGAAACATCGGTGCATAGCGACGTCTCGTGCGCACCGTTTTCTGCATGCAACGGAATGCGGAAACGTTAGAAAGAGCGACATTGCAGCGAACCGCACGGCTGCCGGAACCTGCCATTCAAAGCCAGGAACTCGCCACGAGATGAAGGCGGCTGCACAACGCAGCCGCCCTGGCCAGGCATTACAGCTTGAAACTCAGGCTCAACATGAAAGAGCGACCGTTCTTGTAGATGTAGTACGGCTGGTTCTTGTTGCCGATGTAGCTGAAGTAGGTTTCGTCCAGCAAATTGGTGGCTTCCAGCGCCACGCGCAGTCGCTCGGTGGCCTGGTAGCCGAATGACGCATCGACTTGCGTAAACGCGTCGGTCATCTGCTGCCCGTTGAGCCGGCCAATCTGGGTGAAGTATTCCGAGCGCCAACCCAGATTCACCCGCGCACTCCACTTGCCTTGTTCGTAGTACGGGCTGATGTTGTAGGCATTGCGCGAGTTGTACGGAAGGCTGTAATCGCCGTCGGTCTTGGAATCGGAATAGGGTAGTTGGCCACCACGCCGAAGCCATTGCCGAAATTGTGCTGCAGATTGAGCGCGACACCGCGCACCTTGGCATCGCCGGCGTTGGTAGGCACCGATGTCTGGTAGGTGCTCGAGCCGCCGGTGGCGTTATTGAAGAAGACACGCTCCTGCACCGTGGTCAGGATGTAGTTGGAGATGTCGCGCGAGAAGAATTCGCTACTGAGCAGGCTGCTGTCGGAGAAATACCACTCCAGCGATGCACCGAGGTTGGTCGATTCGTACGGGCTCAGTCCTGGGTTGCCGGTCGACGCCGTCAGCGTGGTGTCGTCGGTGGCCACGTACGGCGTCATGTTGGTGTAGCGCGGCCGCGCGATCACTTTGGAGGCGGCAAACCGCAGCATCAGGTCGTCGCGCAGGTCGTAGGCGACATTGAACGAAGGCAACCATTTGCCGTAGCTGCTGAGAAAGTTGACCGGCGTGTAACCGCCGCCCGGCGCATAGCTGAAGCCATCCGTTGAATCGCGTGAATGCACATAGCGCACGCCGATGTTGCCGCGATACCGCTCGCCGGAGAAGTTGCCTTGCAGGAACCATGCACGGTTCTGCTCCTCGATGCTGTAGTTGCCGGCATAGCTGATCGGCAGACCGTCGTCGCCTTCCAGTCCGCTGATATACCGGCTGATCGCACCGCTGTCGATGGTCGACCAGCGTTGCATGTCGGCGCTGGTCGACAGCCCATCCAGATAGCCCGACGGCGTGGTGCCCGGCGAGAATGCCGCCAGCGTGCTGCCATCGTTCGGGGTCCAGGTACGGCTGTAGGACGATTGCCCGGTGGCGTGATTGGTGAGCTTGATGCCGGTGAGGATCTGCGTAAACGGCCCCCACTCCACCGCATGATCGAAGTCCAGCTGCAGATAGCGCTCCTTGTCGTACTGCGGGCTGTGACTGGCCGAGGCGTTGTTGATCTGCATCGCTGCCGCATTGGTGGGATCGGTGCTGTAGTCCATCGCGGTACGGCGCCCGTCGATGGCGTAGCTGTAGCCGGCCAGATTGCGGAACTGGATGCCGTAGATACGCTCGGCGCCGCCTTGCGAACTGGTGTAACCCACCTGGCTGGAGGCGTTCCACCCATCGCCATGCCAGTCGGTGCGCAGGTGGATGCTGCCGGTGCTGACCTGGCTATTGCGCAGATAGCCGTCGAGATAGGTGTTGGACTGGTCGCCGAAGGTACCCGAGGTGGCGACACCGTTCTCGAAGCCCAAGGCCTGCGCATCGCCCGGCGTCGAGCCCCAATAACCGTAGCGGCTCTGGTTGTAGTTATCGAAGCTTTCCTTGACATACAAGCCAGTCAGATTGAGCTCGAAATCGCTGTCCGGCTTCCACTGCAGCGCCGCGCTGACACCGTCGCGCTTGCGTGTTTGCTGGAACAACGCCGTGTTGATCGACGTTGGAAACACGCCGGTGTTGTTGCCGACCACACCCGGCGGAAACCCGGCGCCCTGCACATTGTCGTAGCCGAAAATTTCAACCCCGTCGCGGCGCAGGACACGCTGCGAATGCATCACCGAGGTAAGCACGCCCAGGGTTTGGTCCTGATTCTTCCAGCTATACAGCGCCGAGGCATTCGGCTTGCCTTCGTCGGAGCGATCGTTGTAGCCATAGCTCACGGTCCCGGTGAGCGTATTGCGATCCAGATCCAGCGGTTTGCGCGTATGCACGATCACGGTGCCGCCGATGGAACCCTCGTCGATGCGCGCTTCGGGCGTCTTATAGACCTCCATCAAGCCGACCACTTCCGGCGCCAGGGTGCTGTAGTTGAACGAGCGGCTGTCCGGGTCGTTGGGGTCGCCGCCCCAACTGGTCGATGCAATGGTCTGGCCGTTGAGCAACACACGGTTGAGCGCCGGATCGGTGCCCAGGATGCTGACTTTCTCGCCTTCGCCGAACTGCCGGTCCACGGTGATACCGGACAAGCGCGACAGCGATTCGGCAACATTGGTATCGGGAAACTTGCCGATGTCTTCGGCGCTGATCGCATCGACGATCGCATCGGCGTTGCGCTTGACGTTGAGCGCCTTGCCCAGGCTGGCCTGGTAACCCACCACCTTGATTTCGTCCAGGGTGGAAACCGAGGGATTGGTTGGTGGCGGTGTCTGTTGCTGCGCGGGTGCGGGCTGCTCCTGCGCAACTGCGGGAAGGCTTGCGACGCAGGCCAAACTGGCGCCACCTAGGAGCAGACGCCTGACAGCCGCACTCAATGGTGAGCGGCGCAGTGGGTTGACGGACGCAGATACCGGAACACAAGGGGACAACGCGAACAGACGGGAAAACAGCATTGCGTGGACCTCATCACTGATGTCGGATGGCAACCGTCTGGTTGCACGACGGCGCGCGACGCGCGTGCCATGCCCGTGATCCGTCCCCTGTGCCGGATACGAACAGCCACCCGCATTGCATGACGACATGCGGGTAAAAGCCGGACCGCTGGAACCACGGCCGGTTATCGTCCTCTCGAACGTCGAGCAGATGTTCTTCGCTGAGAACGTTACCAGCGAAGGTGCCTTCCGTGGCTTGCAGTGTCAACCTGTTGCTGCATACGTCCATTTTTATGCGCTAAACAACGCCCTCCCTGCAGATATCGGGATGATGGCGTGATCGTTGTCTCACTGCCCTTGGCGTCGATGCAGACCACTGCGCCCTACGCCCCATTCGCACAAGGTGGCGCACCCGAATGTTGCGATGCAAAGCGCCTGCGCACGCGAAGTGTGCTGCGCTGCGCGCGTGGATGATGCGCATACAACTTGCGCAGGTTGGAACGCTGCGCTGTCGTCCGATAGCAGGTCGCCAGCTGCGCATGTCCGGTCAGACAACAGCCTCACCACCGCAGGACTGGTTTCATCGCTGCCGCGGGGCCTGGACGGCGCCAGCGTCCGGCGCAGCCCAGTCGGCCCGGCACAACGCTGACACATCACGTGCCGACGGCAACGAGCACGTTTGTTGGGGGAAGGCGAAGCTTACGACATGCGACGACTCGATGCATCAGCCGCTGCATGCCCCTGCATTTCAAGGATCAAACACAACGCACGCGCCGCATCACGCAATGCGGCGCCCCCGATGCCTCGGCCGGCCAAGAAAGGTCGCAAGCAGCGGTGGCTTGGGCACGGTCAGCGCACGGAAGCGGCAGCGGACCGGTGGTAATGCCGCTTCGAGCACCGGCCGCGTTCCGCTGCGGCGACGCAGCCGTGTGGGCGGCGGCGCTTAGTCGCGCTGACCAGCCACCCACGTACTCAACACCTGCACATCGTCATCCACCAGCACCAGATCGGCTTGGTAGCCGGGTGCGATGCGCCCCAGGCGTTCGCCCAGGCCAATGCATTGCGCGGGATAGGTGGAAGCCATGCGCGCGGCTTCGGCCAGGTCCACGCCCAGCCAGCGCACGCTGTTGCGCACGGCGGTGGCCATGTCCAATGCGGAGCCGGCCAGTGCACCATCGGCATTTCGCACCACGCCGTCCACGGCGGTGATGGTTTCGCCGTAGAGGTCGAAGCTGGCGCTTTCGCTGCCGACCATCGGCATGGCGTCGGTGACCAGCAGCAGCTTGCCGCGTGGTTTGGCCGCGAGCGCCACACGCAAGCTGGCCGGATGCACGTGCACGCCGTCGACGATGACGCCGCACCAAACCGTCGGGTCTTCCAGTGCCGCGCCCACCGCATTGGGTTCGCGGCCAGCCAGCTGCGACATCGCGTTGTACACGTGAGTGAAGCCACTGACGCCGGCGGCAATGCCATCGCGGGCCTGCTCGTAGGTGGCCGCAGTGTGGCCGGCGAACACGAGCGCGCCGCCGGCAACGAAGGCAGCAATATCGTCCAGCGGCACGCGCTCGGGTGCGAGCGTGATCAGGGTGACGCCGTTGTCCAATGAGGTATCGACGGCAATCTCGTGCGCGTCCGGCACGCGGAACTTGTCCGCGTCGTGCGTGCCCTTGCGCGCAGGACTCAGGTACGGGCCCTCCAGATGGATGCCGAGTACGCCGGGTACGCCTTGCGCGATGGCCTGGCGAGTGGCATCGATCGCTTCGGCCATCACCTCGGCAGTGTCGCTGATCAAGGTCGGCAGCATGCCGGTGGTGCCGAAGCGACGATGCGCGGCGGCGATCGTGGCCAGTGCCTGCGGGTCGCGTGCGTTGTTGAACAACACGCCGCCGCCGCCGTTGACCTGGATGTCGATAAAGCCCGGCAACAGGCTGGCGCCACCCAGATCCACGCGCGAGTCGGCCTGCGTAACGCGCGCATCGTCGGCCGGCACGATCGCCTGGATCTGCGTGCCAGCCAGCACCACGACCAGGCCGTCCTGCAATCCGTTGTCGGTGAGCACACGTGCGTTGCACAGTGCCTGAGTCGTGAGAGCGTGCATGATCAGACGGTTTCCGTGACCTTGTTCAGATGCGGCGGCAGATCGGGATTGTTGCCACGCTGCAATGCCAATGCGTTGATCGCGCGATAGAAGCTCTGCACGGTCAGCAGCGGCGCACAGGCCGGGTGCGCGGCCTCTGCCAGCGGCAAATCGCCACCGGGCGCGGCCAGCCACACCTGCGCGCCACGCGCGCGGAATTCTTCGGCCAGTGCGCGTGTACCGGCACCGGTTTCGTCGGGCTGTGCGAATACCAGCACCGGGAACCCCGGCCCCACCAGGGCCATCGGCCCGTGCTTAACCTCGGCCGAGCTGTAGGCTTCGGCATGCAGGCCGCAGGTTTCCTTGAACTTCAATGCCGCTTCCTGCGCTGCGCCCAGGCCCAGGCCGCGGCCGAGCACGAACAGGTTGTGCGCAGGCACCAGGCCGGCGGTGAGCGCGGACCAATCGGCCTGCCACGCGCTGCGCAACTGCTGCGGCAATGCGTCGAGCGCGGCAAGCAAGGCGGGGTCGTTTTTCCACACCGCGCCCAGATGCAGGACAGCGGCCAGCGAAGCGAGATAACTCTTGGTGGCGGCCACGCTTTTTTCCGGGCCTGCGCCCAGCGGAATCACCACCTCGGCCAGTTGCGCCAGCGGCGAATCCTCCACGTTGACCAGGGCGACCACGCGCGCGCCGGCAGCCTTGGCGGCTTCGGCATTACGCAGCAGATCCGGGCTCTTGCCCGATTGCGAAATCACGATGTACAGCGCGCCGCGCAGTTGCAGCGGCGCTGCATAGACCGAGCCCACCGACGGCGACGCAGATGCGGTGACGATGCCGAGCTGGGTTTCGAACAGGTACTTGGCATAGGTGGCCGCATGATCGGAGCTACCGCGCGCGCAGGTCACCACGAACGGCGGCGGCGTCTCGCGCAGCGATTGCGCAAGCGCGGCGATGGTGTCGGCATTACGCGCGAACTGTGCAGCAACCACATCGGCGGTCTGCGCCGCTTCGCGGAACATCAAGGTCTCGGTGTCGGAGGGAAGGCTCATCGTGGCTCAGGCAGATTCAGGAGGAAGGGGTTTGCCGGTGGACGCAGGCGCCGGCGCGGTGGAGCCGCGCACCACCAACTGCGGCACGAAGCCGCGGCTCTGCAATTGCGCCGGTTGGTCGTCGTAGGCGTCGCTGCGCAGCTGGCTGATCAACAAGCGTGCGGCATGCCGCGCGATGTCGTCGGTGGCCTGCTTGGCAGTGGTCAATGCCGGCCACGACTGGCGCGAGAACGGGCTGTCTTCGAACCCGGCGATCGACAATTGATACGGCACGTTCATGCCGGTGGACTTGGCTGCGGCCAGCACGCCTGCGGCGATCTCGTCGTTGCTGCCGAAGATGGCGGTAGGCGGCTCGCGCAACGACAACAGCCGGCGTGCGCCACGGAAGCCATCGTCGAAAGTGTAATCGCCGGGAATCACCAGGTGCTTGTCCAGGCTGATGCCGTAATCCTTCAACGCCGCTTCGTAGCCGGCGTAACGTTCGCCGCTGGAGCGATGCTGCGGGCCGCCCCACAGGAAGCCGATACGTTGATGGCCGAGCTGGATCAGGTGCTCGGTGATTTCATACGCGGCATCGCGGTCGTCGATATACACGCACGGGCCATCGCCGGGGTCGTCGGTGGAGGCGATGATGCGCACGCTCTTGATGCCGCGCGCGGCCAGGCCGGCCAGCAATTCCGGCCGCTCGGACATCGGCGCGGTCAACACCACGCCGGCCAGGCGCGAGCGCTGCACCCATTCGGCCAGTTCTTCGGCCAGCAACGGCGAGGTGGAATCGCAGGGATGGATCTGCAAGCCGAAACCGGTTTCGCGGCACGCGGCCAGCACGCCATTCTGGATGCCGATGATGTGGTACGGGTTGGGGTTGTCGTACACCAGGCCGATCACGAACGGCGTGCCGCTGCGCAGATTGCGCGCGGACGGATCGGGTTCGTAGTCGAGATCGGCGATGGCGCGCAGCACGCGTGCACGCGTGGCCTGCATCACCGATGGCTCGTTGTTGATCACCCGCGACACGGTCTTCAACGAGACCTTGGCGCGCTCGGCGACATCTTTGATGGTGGGCCTGCGCATGGATGTACCTTGTCCGTCGGAACGCATCATGCCGCCGCGATCACTTGGCCTGGGCCGGCAGGCCCACGCGATGACCGCGCAGCGAATAGAACAGGATGTACAGATAGCACGGCACCATCAGTGCAGCGAACACGACCTGAAAGTCGTAATGCTGTTTGAGGATGGCGAACAGCTGCGGAATGATCGCGCCGCCAGCAATGCCCATCACCAGCAATGCCGAGCCGATCTCGGTGAACCGGCCCAGTCCGCGAATGGCCAGCGGAAAGATCGCCGGCCACATCATCGCGTTGGCAAAGCCGAGCGCGGCGACGAAGCCCACCGACACGTAGCCGTGGGTGAACAAGGCACCGAGCGAGAACAGCACGCCCAGCACCGCCGACACGCTCAGGTACCGCGCCTGCGAGATCACGCGCGGAATCAGTACCAGGCCGGCGATGTAGCCCAGCAACATTGCGCCCAGCGTGTAGGAGGTGAAGATCTTGGTGCTGTCCAACGGGAGATTGAAGCCGTGCCCGTAGGTGCCGATGGCATCGCCGGCCATCACTTCCACGCCCACGTAGACGAACAGGCACAGCACGCCCAGCCACAGGTGCGGGAACTGGAAGATGCTGGATTTCTGCACGCCGCCGGTCGCGCCCGGCGTGGCGTTGGCCTCGGAGGGCTTGAGCTCGGGCAATGGCGAGAACAGCACGCCAATGGCCAGCAACAGCAGGACGCCAGACATCACCAGATACGGCGCGTGAATCTTAGCGGCGAAGGCGGTGAGCAAGGTTTCCTTGGTCGTCGCATCGGCGCTGGCCACCTGCGCGGACAGGTCGCCGATGCCGTGCAGCACCAGCGAGCCGATCAGGATCGGCGCCAGGATGCCGGCAATCTTGTTGCAGATGCCCATCAAGGCGATACGCCGCGCGGCACTTTCGATCGGCCCGAGAATGCTGATGTAGGGGTTGATCGCCGTCTGCAGCAAGGCCAGGCCGCTGCCGATCACGAACAGGCCGCCCAGTGCGCCCGGATACCAGCGCTGGGTGGCGAACTGGCCGAAGCCTGCTGCGCCCACGGCCATCACCACCAGGCTCAGCGCCAGGCCTTTCTTCATGCCGGTGCGCTTGAGAATCCACGACGAGGGCAAGGCCAGAAAGAAGTACGACAGGTAGAACACCATCAGCACCAGGAATGCGTTGACCTCGTTGAGGTCGAACGCCAGCCGCACGAAGGTGATCAGCGGCCCGTTGATCCAGGTGAAAAAGCCGATGATGAAAAACAGCACGCCGACGATGGCGATCGAGACAACGGGGTTTGCGGGCCTGGCGGTAGTCATGGATCGGCTGGGCTCTGAGGTTGTCGTTGGGAATGCCGTTGGCGTCAGCGGCGCAGTTCGGCGACGAAATCGTAGAAGTCGTTGTGGCAATAGGTGTCGGTCAATTCGATCGCGCTGCCATCGCGGGCATAGCCCACGCGCACCACATGCAAAATCGCCTCGCCGGTCTTCATGCGCAGGTGTTCGGCCAACCGTGCGGGCAGATTGATGGCGCGGAAGTACTGCAGCGCGCGCACCACCGGCGTGCCCTGGGCATCGAGATAGCTGTAGAGCGAATCGCCGATCTGCTGCGGGTCGGCCACGATGCGCTGCGGCAACACCGCGTGCTCGTAGGCCATCACGCGGTCGTCGGCGCTGCGCAGACGCGTCAGCGAGGCCACCGCCGCATCCGGCGACAGGCCCAGGCGCAGGATCTCTTCGCCGTGCGCCGGGCGCAGCCGCCGTTCCAGCCAGCGCGTCCCGGGTTCATAGCCCTTGATGCGCAGCGTCTCGCTGAAACTGGTCAGGCCGCTGAGCTGATGCTGGATCTGGGTGGTGACGAAGGTGCCGGCGCCCTGCCGGCGCGAGACCAGGCCTTGTTCGACCAGCACATCCACCGCCTGGCGCAGGGTCACCCGCGAGATCTGCAGCCGCTCGCACAGCTGGCGCTCGGCCGGCAGCGCCTCGCCGGCCTTCCACTGCCCGCCACGGATGGCGTCGGTGAGCTTGGCGGCCAGTTGCAGATACAGCGGGGTCGGCGCGGACGCGTCCAGTGCCAGCGCGTCCATCCTGGGGTCGTCGTCCGTCCTGGCGTTGGTTTTCGGTTTGACCACTGCCTGTCCTCCGGACCGACGGGGATTCGTTAGGTCCAATATAGTACCAATTTGCCCGACGCGCATCAGGCCGCGGTCGACCTCGACGCCCGCAATCGCGTGATTTGCCTCGCCGCGCCACATTGACCGCTGCCCCGGGTGGGCATCGTGCAGCCAGGGCGGAGCTGGTCTGTGCGTTGCGCCCTGGCCCGTCGCCGGATGGGCGATGCCATCACAGCCGCAGGTACCAGCGCCGCCGATCCATCCACCAACCCACCGCACAGCACATCAGCGTGTAGCTCAGCGCACACAGCAGCGAGCCGAGTGGTCCTGGCGCAATGGTCTGGAACACGCCGATGCCGGCCCAGGCGTACAGGTCCAGCCCGGAGCTTCCGGCAGGGATCAGCCGCAACGCCACCACGAACAATTCGGAGAACAGGTAGATCGCCAGCGGGTTGCGCCCCAGGACGGTGAAGAATCCGCTGCCGCCGGTCCAGCCGCGCAATTCCAGCAGGTATACCAATGCCCCCAGCGCCAGCAGATCCAGGCCAACCGTGCAGGCGACGAACGAGCCGCTCCAGAGCTTCTTCGACAACGGCCAGGCCGGTGCCCAGAGCAGCGCCAGCACCACCAGACCTGCGCCCGCCAACAACAAGCTGCGCGTGCTGGCAACGGTCTTGCCTTGTCGCTGCAGGAAGCGCCCGCACAGATAACCGGCCAGCACATTGACCGTGGCCGACAGCGTGCCGAGCAGGCCCTCAGGATCGAAGCCGCCGTCCTTGCGGTACAGGTGATCACGCCCATACAGCCACAGATCCAGGCGAGTGCCGGCATTGCCGGTCTTGCTCAATTCCGCGCCAGGTTGGCCGAAGGCGTACAACAACGCCCAATAGCCCAACAGCAGTGCTAAGCAGACAGGCGCGATGCCGCGTGGTGGCAGATAGCGCACCAGCAATGCCGCCGCCAGGTAGCACAAGCCGATCCGTTGCAATACGCCGGTCAGGCGAAGTTGATCGACCGTCGTGAACGACCATCCACCATCTGGCTGCAGATGGAAAAAAGGAAACCAGTACATCAGCACACCGCACAGCAGGATCAGCGCAGCGCGCTTGCTCACACGGCCGAGGAACTGCAGATGCGGTGTATTGGTTGCCAGCGCGAAACTCATCGCGCTCCCAACCGCGAACAGGAACGAAGGAAACACCAGATCGGCCAGCGTGAAGCCGAACCAAGCCGCGTGGGTCAGCTGCGCGTACGCCTGCGCGCCCGGTCCTGCGGTGTTGACCAGAATCATCAGGAAGATGGTCAGGCCGCGGAACACATCCAGTGAGAGGAAGCGTTCGCGCTTTGACGATGCGGCTGCAGCGGGAGTGGCAGCCGCGGGCGTGCGTGCGCTCATTGCACGCCCTCGCCCACGCCATGGAGGTGGATGCGACATGCATACCTGGTGGTCTGGGCTCCTGCATCGACGCAACTGCGCTCCGGCATGAACGCTGCGCGCAACACGGATTCGTTCATTGAGCGACCCCTTGCGTGGTGCTTTGAACGCCACCGGATGCACTTTCCTGCCGCGCGTCTCGCCCGTGATCCTGCGAAGCGCGTTGCTTTGGATCGTGCGCATCTACCTGTGCCAGCAAGGTGTGCAGCAAGCGCAATGGCTCACGTGGCGGCTGACGCTTCAACATCTCGTCCTGCGCGGACCATTGGCGTTCCCATGCTGCAAGCTGGTGATCCACGGCCACCGCATCGAACGGCGTGCCGGCCTTGCGTGCAGCACGATACGCGCTGAGAAAGCGCGTCCAACGCTGCAGATAGAAGTCTGCGTACATGCCCTGCCACGCCTTGGATGCGTAGTCAGCAAGGTTGCCGTCGCCGCCCCAGACACTGACCTGCGCCCGCGCATTGCCGACATAGGCGCGCCGCAATCCGGCATCATGGCCGGCCGCAGCGGCGGCCTGGCCGGTCCAGTCGGCCAAGGTGTCGTGTTGCCCGCCAACTAGCGCATCCAGTCCCCGCACCAGTTGCGTGGTGCGCGCCAGCTGCGCATCGCCGCGCGCGAAATCGCCGGCATTGTAGGCCTGCACCACTGCCTGCAACTGACGGTCGGCCTGCAGGCTCAGGTAGTGGCGCGCGTCTTCGATCAAATCGTAGCGATACAGCGGCGCGTCGGCATAACGGTTGGCCTGCTGCAGCAACGCATCGATGGCGCGGCGCAGGCGTTGCGGGTCGCCAGGACGATCGTCGAAATCGACGATGTCGGCAGTCGGCCGCTTGAACAGCAGGTAGGCACCGGCACGCTTGTTCCACCAGCGTGGCGACCAGTAGCGGGTCTGGTAGATGCCTGCTTCCAGATCAGCCCATGCGCCCAGTAATGCAGCATCGCTGCGGCCGTAGCGCGCGCGCAGATAGTGCGTGAGCCACTGCGACCACGATTGTTGCGGGCCTTCCCAGGCCAGCGCGTAGAGATACTCGTAGATCACCGAATTGCTGTGCAGGCCTTCCGGAAACACGCCGAAGCCGCGCAGATTGCGTTTGCCCGGATCGGCCAGCAAGGCTTGCAGATCTTGGCGATAAAACGCGAAGTCGCCGTACAACGGATTGCTAGCGCCGTAGTTATGCACGTAGCCGTAGATCCACTGTTTGTTGTCGAAGGCCTGCGATGCCTTCCAGGTACCGGGATAGCGGTCGTTGCCGATGTCCAGCACCATCAAGCGCGCGTCGGGCACCTTGCCGAGAAACGCAGCGATCGCCTGCGCTTGCCAGAACTCGCGGTCGGCACCGAACAGCCAGCCCTGCATCACCCAGGTCGCCTTCGGATTCACCTGCGCGATGGAGCGATACAACGCCTGCCCGTACTCGGCCAGGCGTGCATCGCGTTGCGCTGGCGGTACCGCTTTTGCCCGCGCAGCATCGGAGTTGGCGATGCTGTCGCCGTACTTGGCGGCAGTCACGTCGCTGCCATCGTCGGCCACGGGTGGCAGCATTTCGTTGAAGGCATCGGCCAGGTAGAACTCGCCTGCGCCGTAGGTCTGGGTGTACAGCTCAAGGAACCGCCGCGCGACCTTGGCAAACAGCGGATCGCGCGGATCCAGCCAATAGGTCTCGTAAAAGCCTTCCCAGGCGCGCATGCGATAGATGCGCGCATGCGGATGCGCCTGCGCGAACGCCCTGGGCACGTAGCCGGCAAATGCCGGCAGCACCGGCTGCATGCCCAACTCGCGCATGCGCTTCAGGATCTGCTTCTGCAGCACGCGTTTGCTATCGATCCAGTGTTGCGGCAGCGGTGCGCGATAGCCTTCGATATTGCCCATGCGCTGCCACGGCGTGAACGCCGGGCCGGAAAAATACTCCGCCAGCGCGTCATCGCTGACATCGAACTGTCGCCACAACGCTTGCCAGATCGCTTCCTGGCCTTCCATCGCCAGCGGCATGTCGATGCCATGCAAGGCCATCCAGTCGATCTCGCGCTGCCAGCGCGGCCAATCCCAGAACGGCGTCGTGTAGCCGTAGGTGCAGGTATTGAGATAGGCGCGGTGGGCAAAGGGCGTGCGCACTTGACCACTGCTGTAGGCCGGCCATTGCGCTGGCAGTGCCACGCGGTCTCCCTCCCAACTCATCGAGGCCGCACCGGCTTGACCGAGATACGCATAGGCGCCACGCGCCAAGGCCACTTGCGAGGAGCCGGCAATGCGCACCGTATCGCCGCCAGCGTCGATGCGATACCAGTCTGCACCATCGCCACGCGGTGCGACGGTCATGTCGAACTGGGCGGCACGCGCGCCGATCAGGCGCTGCACGACCGCCTGCGCGGGCGGTGCCGCCAGCACGGGGACGGGAGTGGCGAGCAACGCACCCAGCACCACGGCGAACAGGCGCGCAGGCGACGATGAGGAAAACAGTGAGCAGGTCATGGCGAGTTCCGATAATGCACGGTAACGACGTCGTGGAATCCAAACGGTTGATCGGCAGCGACCTGCAGAATCACTGCCAGCGTGCGCTCGCCGGCCGCGGGTGCAAGCGCCACGGTGATCAGTGTTCCGGCCGCTGCCTGGGCGACCGCGCGGCCGTCCAGAAATACCTGCGCCGGCCCGCTGAGGCGGCCCAGGTCGAGTATGCCGCCGCGGATCTGCATGCCCTGCCAGGGTGTGAATTGACTGCGATACAACACATAGCCGGCACGTTCGGGAGCGCTCTCCAAGGTACCTGGCAACGTATTGCTCCAGCTGTTGTTGTCGTTAGGGAAACTCTGAACAATC
>NZ_JAGHWR010000055.1:0-72975 GCF_017746155.1 Xanthomonas sp. D-36-1 | reverse complement strand
AATCCGCAACATCGTCGCCAGTGCGTACGGCTGCCGACCTGGCCGCCCCGACACTGGATAGTGCGGCGCGATCAGGGCAAGCAGTTGCTGCCACGGAACAACCTGCTCCATCTCGGCAAGAAAGATCTCGCGCCGGGTCTGCTTACGCTTGCCCAAGCCCTCAGCGTCACCGAACGTCAGCTGCATGGATGAATCCTCTACATAAGGCGATAGTGTCGCGCATCTGCGGTGAGTTGATCAGACCTTCCCTAGCGCGCAGATGTAGGCGGTTTTTCGCGCCCGTTAGCGCAACGCGCGGTCCACCGCTTCGATCATTGCGCGTTTGGCGAACAGGAAATCCCACAGACTGCCGCCCATCTGCCGCCACAGCACCGCCGAGCGCACTGCCGCCAGCAACAGCGCGCGGATCTCCGCGACCACACCCGCCTGGCCCAGGTAGTGCGGGTTGCCTTGCACCATGACCTTGGGCCGCAAGTGGCTGATGGTCTGCGCGTACAGCCCGCCGAGCGCGCTCAACACATCGGGGTGGCTGCTGTCGCCCAGTTTCTGGGCCTGGCGCGCTGCCGCGTCGATTCCGCTGGCGACAGTGGCGACGGTGCTGGCATCGCGTACGAACCGACGCTCCAGCTGCAGCACGGCCAGTCCCAGGCGCGGCAGCACTTCGTCCTGGCCCTGGTTGCGGAAGTAGTTATGCAACAGGCGCAGGCCAGGTGCCAGCGCCGCTGCCGAGCCGTACACGGCCTCCGGCGAGGCAGCGTCCACACGGAACACGCTGTCCATGGCGGTGCGTACCGTCGCCGCTTCCGAATGCCCGGTCTCGGCGATCCGCCGCACTTGTTGCAGGGCCTGAGCAACCCCGGCAAGCGCCAGCACACGGTGATCCATGGAAACACTCATCAAGCCACTACCTCAGAGGAAAAAGAAGATCCCGCCAACTGGCGTTCCAGCGGTGCGTCGGTCGCCGCGATGACCGCGCCGCCCAGGCATTCCTGCCCGTCGTACAGCACCAGCGACTGCCCCGGCGTCACCGCCCGCTGCGGCCGTTCGAAGCGCACCTGCACGCTGCCATCGTCCTGCACATCCACCGTGCAGGGCTCGTCGGGCTGACGGTAGCGCGTCTGCGCAGTGCAGTTGAACCGGCGTGCCGGCGGCGCCCCGGTCACCCAGTGGGCTTGTTCGGACCGGAGCCAACGCGATTGCAGCAGCGGGCTGTCGCGGTCCTGGTCCACGTACAGCACATTGCTGGCCACATCCTTGCCAACTACGTACCACGGCGCGGCCGCCCTCCCGCGCACGCCGCCGATATTCAGCCCCTCGCGCTGGCCCAGGGTGAAGTAGAACACCCCCGGATGCTCGGCGATGCGCTGTCCCTGCGGATCGCGGATCTCGCCGGTGCGCGCCGGCAGATAGCGGCCCAGGAACTCGCGAAAATCGCGCTCGCCGATGAAACAGATGCCAGTGGAATCCTTCTTGGCATGGGTCGGCAAGCCGGCATCCTGGGCGATACGGCGCAACCTGCTTTTTTCCAGATCGCCGATCGGGAACACGGTGGCGGCCAACTGCGTCTGCCCCAGCTGATGCAGGAAATAGCTCTGGTCCTTGCCGCGGTCGGCGCCACGCAGTAGCCGCCATCGCCCACCGCGATGCGCCACCTGCGCGTAGTGGCCGGTGGCGATGCGCTCGGCACCCAGCGCCTGTGCCGCATCCAGAAAATGCTTGAACTTCACTTCGCGATTGCACAACACGTCGGGGTTGGGCGTGCGTCCGGCCGCGTACTCGGCCAGGAAATGCTCGAACACGCCGCTCCAGTATTCGCCGGAGAAGTCGCGAAAATGAAACGGGATGCCCAGCACGCCACACATCGCCACCGCATCGCGACGGTCGTCTTCGGCGCGGCAATCGCCGCTGCCGTCATCGGCCCAGTTCTGCATGAACAGCCCGGCGATTGGTTCGCCTTGCTGCGCCAGCTTCCACGCCGCCACCGACGAATCCACGCCGCCTGACACCCCCACCACAATGCGCGGCGTACTCATGCGATGTGCCGCACCAGGGAGAGTGGATGGCGCTGCCCGGCCAGGTAATCGGCGACCACCTCCCACACCAGCGGGCTGCGCAGGCGCTCGGTGGAGGCGCGCAGTTCGTCCGGTATCATCCACAACGCGCGCACCACGCCGGTGTCCAGACTGCGTTCGGGGTGATGGGTCAGCGCATCGGCAACGAACGCAAAGCGCAAGAAGCACTGCCCGTTGGCCGCAACCCATTGGTAGGTCCCGATGAACTGGGTCAGGCGCACGTCCCAGCCAGTCTCCTCCAGGGTCTCGCGCACGGCCGCATCCTGCAGGCTTTCGTTCGGCTCCAGATGCCCGGCAGGCTGGTTCAGCAGCAAGCGGCCGCCTATGGCTTCTTCCACCTGCAACAAGCGTCCATCGCGCACCACGACTGTGGCCACTGTCACATCGGGATGCCAGCGTTGCTCTGGTGTACTCATCGAATCTGCTCCAGCGCGGTAGGCCACCAGTGCGCCGCTCGTGCGACGTAACCGGCACTGCGGTACCACCCCGGCACGATTGCGCCGTCGTGAACGGTGCGCATCAGGGCATCTGCGGTCGACGACGGCGCCAGCAACTGCGCGGTCATGGGGTCGGTCATCAAGGGCCAGCCAAGGAATTGGAGACAAATTGTGCGGGCCACAGCGTAAATCGTCCAATGCGTGCAAGGTTGAACCGTATAATGGCCGGATGCCTCGGAATACCTCACACGAACACGACCACGGCCTGATGGTCGAAGCCGGCAAGCCGGAAGTGGCGCCACCGCCGCGCTACCAGGTGCTGTTGCTGAACGACGATTACACCCCGATGGACTTCGTGGTGACCGTCCTGGAGCAGTTTTTCAACCTGAATCTGGAGCAGGCCACCCAGATCATGTTGCATGTTCACACCCGCGGGCGTGGCGTGTGCGGGGTCTACAGCCGTGAGGTCGCCGAGTCGAAAGTGGCCCAGGTCAACGAGTTTTCGCGCATGAACCAGCACCCGCTGCTGTGCACGATGGAACAGGCCTGAGGCGCCCGCTAGATCATTCCAGCAGCGCAACAGTGTGGCTGCGATCACGTGCTAACGCTGTCTGAACATGCCTATCCGATAGGGTTGTGGAAAATCCCAACAAAAGCCGCATATTGTTGGCAACAGCCGTTCGGAGTTACCAATGTTCAGCAAAGACCTAGAGCAAACCATCGGCCAGTGCTACAAGCGAGCACGCGAGGCGCGTCATGAGTTCATGACCGTCGAGCACCTGCTGCTCTCGCTGCTGGACAATCCTTCCGCCCAGGCCGTGCTCAAGGCCTGCGGGGCAGACCAGGTGCGCCTGCACAACGACCTGGAACAGGCAATCGAAGCCTCGGTTTCGCGCCTGGCCGAAGACGACGGGCGCGACACGCAGCCCACCCTGGGATTCCAGCGCGTGCTGCAGCGCGCGGTCTACCACGTCCAGTCCTCAGGCAAGAAGGAAGTCACCGGCGCCAACGTGCTGGTCGCGATCTTCGGCGAGAAGGACTCGCACGCGGTGTACTTCCTGAACCAACAGGACATCACCCGCCTCGATATCGTCAATTATCTCTCGCACGGCATCGCCAAGCTGGGCGAGGACGGCGAGCAGCCGTCCGCGCCGGATGGCGAGTCCAAGAGTGAGGGCGGGGAGGGCGAGGCCAAGGGCGACGCCCTGGCCGAGTTCGCCACCAATCTCAACGATCAGGCACGCAACGGGAAGATCGACCCGCTGGTCGGCCGTAGCGACGAGATCGAGCGCACCATCCAGGTCCTGTGCCGCCGGCGCAAGAACAACCCGCTGTACGTAGGCGAGGCTGGCGTGGGCAAGACCGCGATTGCCGAGGGCCTGGCCAAGCGCATCGTCGACAACGACGTGCCGGAAGTGCTGGCCGATGCGGTGATCTACTCGCTGGATCTGGGCGCGCTGGTGGCCGGCACCAAGTACCGCGGCGATTTCGAAAAGCGTCTCAAGGGTGTGCTGGCCGCGTTGAAGAAGGTGCCCAATGCGGTGCTGTTCATCGACGAGATCCACACCATCATCGGTGCCGGCTCGGCATCGGGCGGCACCATGGACGCTTCCAACCTGATCAAGCCCGCGCTGTCGTCGGGCGAGCTGCGCTGCATCGGCTCGACCACGTTCCAGGAATATCGCGGCATTTTCGAGAAGGATCGTGCGCTGGCGCGTCGGTTCCAGAAGATCGATATCGTCGAGCCGACCGTGGGCGAGACGTTCGAGATCCTGCAGGGCCTCAAGCCCAAGTACGAGGCGCATCACGGCGTGACCTACGCCGACGACGCGCTGCAGGCGGCCGTCGACCTATCGGTGAAGCATATCGGCGACCGTTTGCTGCCGGACAAGGCGATCGATGTGATCGACGAGGCCGGTGCGCGGCAGCGTCTGCTGCCGGAAGGCAAGCGCAAGGAACTGATCGATATCGAAGAGATCGAAACCATCGTCGCCAAAATGGCGCGGATTCCGGCCAAGCAAGTCAGCGCAACCGACAAGGATGTGCTGCAGCACCTGGAGCGCAACCTGAAGATGGTGATCTTTGGGCAGAATCCGGCGATCGAAACCCTGGCTGGCTCGATCAAGCTGGCGCGCTCGGGTTTGGCCAATCCGGAAAAGCCGATCGGCAACTTCCTGTTCGCCGGCCCCACCGGTGTCGGCAAGACCGAGGTCACCAAGCAGCTCGCGCTGCAGCTGGGCATCGAGCTGGTGCGTTTCGATATGTCCGAGTACATGGAAGCGCATTCGATCAGCCGTCTCATCGGTGCGCCCCCGGGCTATGTCGGTTTCGATCAGGGTGGCTTGTTGACCGAGAAGATCGTCAAGACACCGCACTGCGTGCTGCTGCTGGACGAGGTGGAGAAGGCGCATCCGGACATCTTCAACATCCTGTTGCAGGTCATGGACCGCGGCATCCTGACCGACACCAATGGGCGCGAGGCCAACTTCAAGAACGTGATCCTGGTGATGACGACCAATGCCGGCGCCACCCAGGCGTCGCGCCGGTCGATCGGTTTCACCAAACAGGATCATTCCACCGATGCGATGGAGTCGATCCGTCGCGGTTTCACGCCCGAGTTCCGCAACCGCCTGGATGCGATCGTGCAGTTCCAGCCGCTGGCGTTCGACCACATCCTGCGGGTGGTGGACAAGTTCATCATCGAGCTGGAAATGCTGTTGCAGGAAAAGCACGTCTCCCTGTCGGCGACCCCGACCGCGCGCGACTGGCTGGCTCAGCACGGCTTCGATCCGCTGATGGGTGCGCGGCCGATGTCGCGGGTGATCCAGGAGAAGATCAAGCGCCCGCTCGCGGACGAACTGCTGTTCGGCAAGTTGGTGGACGGTGGCCGGGTCAACATCGACGTCAAGGACGGCGAACTGGTGGTCGAGGCGCATCCGGAACCGGAGCGTCTGCTGCCCGCGACTGTGGATTGATCGCCATACGATTGTTTTGACAGGTAACGAAAAGCCGCTCGAAAGAGCGGCTTTTTTACGTCCTCAGCGCGCATTGCGATCACGCGCCCTGACGTTGGCCTCCTGGCGGGAATGCCTGATGTTCGACGCGGCAGTGATGCGTTTCTACGCTGCAGGCACGTTGCCGAGCAGCCGGTGCGGAGCAGGGCCGTGCCTCTCGGTCGATGCCTTTTACCGTGCGCTCAAATTGCAGGCACGACAAAAAGCGGCCAATGGCCGCCTCGCGTCTGACGTACCAGGACCGCTTACTTCATGCGGTAGGTAATACGACCCTTGGTCAGGTCGTAGGGAGTCATCTCAACTTTGACTCGGTCGCCGGTCAGGATGCGGATGTAGTTCTTGCGCATACGTCCGGAGATGTGGGCGATGATTTCATGCCCGTTCTCCAGCTTGACCCGGAACGTGGTGTTGGGAAGCGTCTCGCTGACGCTGCCTTCGAATTCAATGGAGTCGTCTTTCGACATGTAATCCTGTGCAATCACGGCTGGCCCGGCAGGGCCGTAAGGGACGGCATTTTACGCGCCATCTCCCCGCGGTGCAAATTTTATGTTAAGCGGGTCTCACACAGGTCGCTGGCGGCATGCTCGCCGTAACGTTGAGACCAACTACCCGGCGGTTCCGTCTGGGCAACCTGGCGTTGCACCTCGTGCAAAAAGTCAGTGCGCTGCCAGCGTTCGGCGCCCAGGCTCAGCAGATGCGGATTTTCCACCTGAGCATCGATCAGTGGCCACCCTCGGCCATGCAGATTGGCGGCCAAGGCGGCCAGCGCCACCTTGGAGCCGCCGCTTTCCCCGCTGAACATGCTTTCGCCGAAAAACATCCGGCCAATCGCGACGCCGTAGATTCCTCCAACCAGGCGCGCGCCGTCGAACACCTCGATCGAATGCGCGTGGCCTAGACGGT
Organism: Xanthomonas sp. D-36-1; assembly: GCF_017746155.1. NCBI lineage: Bacteria > Pseudomonadati > Pseudomonadota > Gammaproteobacteria > Lysobacterales > Lysobacteraceae > Xanthomonas > Xanthomonas sp. D-36-1. The sequence continues at coordinate 66,549 of NZ_JAGHWR010000055.1, read as the reverse complement.
GCAGGGCGATATAGGCCTGCTGCATTTCCGCGCTGATCCAGGTGCCGTCCTGGCCAGGACGCGGACTCGCGGCACAGGCGGCGATCACCTGCTCGAAGGCGGTATCGGCGCGAACCGTCCAGGTGCTTGCGCGAAGCTGGCGCTTGAAGCGGGACGACAGGCGCACGCCGTCAGTACGAAAGACCATGCGCGGATCCGGGCTCCACCACAGGATCGGTTGACCGTCCGAGTACCACGGGAAAATGCCATGCGCGTACGCGTTGAGCAGGCGTTGGGGCGACAGGTCGCCGCCGATGGCGAGCAGGCCGTCTGGGTCGCGCAGGGCCTGACCTGCCGCCGGAAACGGCGCCGCCGGAGCGGCATCGAGCAGAAAGGGGAGGTGGCGCGCCATCTATGCAGTGTAGGGCAGCTGGCAAACCGATGGCGTGGACCACGATGCGTGCTGTGCCCCATGGTGAGTCTGCGAGCGCCGCCCGGAATTAGCGCGACCAGGCGCAGGCTCCGGTTCCTCCACACAGTTCGCGTCCACCTGACGACTGCTCATGACATTTGTCGGCCGATCCAGCCTGCGTGCTGCTGGCGGGATGCGCCGCGCAGCAGGAACTACCCCGCAGCGCTGCGCATTCAATCCGCCTCGCTCATGCGCCCTGTCTGGATCAACCGCGAAACGGGCTGTGCTCGGACAGTTCCCGTGCGTGCCCGGCGACTGCCTCGCGCTCGTCGGCACACCACTGTGCCAGCGGCTCGCGAAAGCCCGGGTCGGCGATCCAGTGCCTGCTGCGCACCAGGGTGGGCAGAAAGCCGCGCGCGATCTTGTGCTGGCCTTGGGCACCAGGCTCGAAGCGGGTCAGGCCTTCGCGCAGGCAATACTCGATGCCCTGGTAGTAGCAGGTCTCGAAATGCAGTCCGGGCAGCGCTTCACCGCCCCAGTAGCGGCCGTACAAGGTGTCGTGGCCGCGCAGGCAGAGTGCCCCGGCAATGGGATGGCCATCGAGGTCGGCCAGGAACATCACCAGCTGGCGCGGCATGGCCGTGGCCAGGTGCTGCAGGAACTGCGGCGTCAGCGCGGGCGAATTTCCGTATTCGTTGAAGGTCTTGAGATAGAAGCCATACATCGCGGCCAGATCCGCATCGCTGGCCTCATTGCCGTGCACCACGCGCAATTGCACACCGGCACGCTGCACCTTGGCGCGTTCCTGGCGAATGTTCTTGCGGTGCTTGTGATCCATCGCCGCCAGGAACGTCTCGAAATCGCTCCAGCCGCTGGCGTTGTGCCAGTGGTACTGCAGGTCGTTGCGCTCCAGCCAGTCGGCATCGAAGGCGGCGTCTTCATTGGCGGGATAAAAGTTCACATGCGCTGACGACAGTCCGCTGCGCTCCACCAGCTCGCGCATCGCCTTCAGCAGGTGGCCGCGCCACGTGGGCGCACCAAGCAGGCGCGGGCCGGTGACGGGCGAGTAGGGCACCCCGCACAGCCACTTGGGGAAGTATTCCTGACCATAGCGCGCGTATGCATGCGCCCAGGCGTGGTCGAACACGAACTCGCCGTGCGAGTTGTTCTTGAGGTAGCCGGGAGCCGCGGCCACCAGGGAGTCGCCTTCCCACAAGGTCAGGTGCAGCGGGTTCCAGCCCCAGTCCGGGCGCAGGCAGCCCTCGCGTTCAAGGCCTTGCAGAAATGCGTCGCTGATAAAGGGATGGGTGCCATCGTGCAGCGCATCCCAGGCGCCGGCTGGCAGCTCGTCCAGCTGGCGACACCAGCGTGCGGTCATACCCACGCGGGGAGCCCTTTGGCGATGCTGGCCGCGTGGCGCGGCCGGCAATCAGGCGCCATCTCAGGCGCTCTTGTCGAGATAACGCTCGGCATCCAGCGCGGCCATGCAGCCGAAGCCGGCCGAGGTGATGGCCTGGCGGTAATGCTGGTCGGCCACGTCGCCGGCGGCGAACACGCCGGCCACCGAGGTTTCGGTCGCTGCACCGTTCAGGCCGGAACGGATCTCCAGGTAGCCGTTGTTCATTGCCAGCTGGCCATCGAACAACTGCGTATTGGGGTGATGGCCGATTGCCACGAAGAAACCATGCGCATCGATGTCGCGGGTGCTGCCGTCCTGCGTGGACTTCACCCGCACGCCGGTCACGCCGGCATCGTTGCCCAGCACTTCGTCCACCGCATGGTGCCAGACGGTCTCGATCTTGCCGGCGGCCACCTTGGCGAACAGCTTGTCCTGCATGATCTTTTCTGCGCGCAGCGTATCGCGGCGATGCACCAGGTAGACCTTGCGGGCGATGTTGGACAGGTACAGCGCCTCTTCGACCGCGGTGTTGCCGCCGCCGACCACCACCACGTCCTGGTCCTTGTAGAAGAAGCCGTCGCAAGTGGCGCAGGCGGAAACGCCACGGCCCTTGAAGGCTTCTTCGGTGGGGATGCCAAGGTACTTGGCGGTCGCGCCGGTGGCGATGATGAGTGCGTCGCAGGTGTACTCGGCGCCATCACCGATCAGCCGGAACGGGCGCTGCGATAGGTCTGCCGTGTGGATGTGGTCGAAGATGACCTCGGTCTCGAAACGCTCGGCATGCGCCTGCATGCGGCTCATCAGGTCCGGACCCATCAGGCCATGGGGGTCGCCCGGCCAGTTGTCCACTTCGGTCGTGGTCATCAGCTGGCCGCCTTGTTGCAGCCCGGTGATGACCACCGGCTTGAGATTGGCGCGGGCGGCGTAGACCGCGGCGGTCCAGCCGGCCGGGCCGGAGCCCAGGATCAACAGGCGGGAGTGCTTGGCGGGGCTGGCAGAAGAGGCGCTCATGTATACTCGCGATCTAGGAATTGGGAGGGCAGGCGAAGTCATTCGCGCCCCCGTGGCGGCATAGAGTGGCGGTCCCCACCCGGTGAATCAAGGCGGCGCGATGGAACTGCTTGAACCGCAGATGGCATGGTCCGCTCAAACCACCTGCTCGACGCCGCCTTGTGCGGCGTTTTTCGTTGAGCCGCACCTGGCTGGATGGCCAGGGCGCATGCAACTGCTGAAACCGTGGCTTCAGTCGTTTATTATCAAACACTAACAGCATTTTTCTAAGGTCTGGCTACAGGTGGCAAAGCAGGTTCCCGAACGCAGCAGCAAGCCCGCAGAGGGCAAATCGTCGTCGCGCAAGACGGCGGCGGCGGACAATCCGCGGCGGCAGAAGCTCTGGCGCGATCTGGCCTTGATCGCGGTGGCGCCATTGCTGCTGTATCTGCTGGCCAGCCTGTTCACCTACTCGGCGACCGATCCGGGTTGGTCGCGCACCGGCAATCTGGTCGCGCCCATCCACAACATGGGCGGCCGATTCGGTGCGCTGGCGGCGGATGTGCTGCTGCAGTTGTTCGGGTATGTGGCCTTCCTGCTGCCGGTACTGTTGGGGGCGGTGGCCTGGATCGCCCTGATCGGTGACCGCGAAGAGCAGACCCAAAGCGATCTGGGGCCGGCGCTGCGCCTGGTCGGCATGGTGGGGTTCCTGATTTCGTCGACCGGCTTCCTGCACCTGCGCCTGTTCCAGGGTGAAGTGGCCGAGGCCGGTGGCATCCTGGGTAAATTGGTCGCCGGCTCGCTCAGTTCCGGCTTCGGTGCCTTGGGCGCGAACCTGTTCGTGCTGGTGTTATTGCTGGTCTCGATCACCCTGGCGACCGGCTTGTCGTGGTTTGCGGTGATGGAGCGTATCGGCAAGTGGGTGCTGGCATTGGGGCCGCTGATGCAGCGCAAGACCCATCAGGCCACCGAGTGGCAGCAGACCCGGGTGATGCGCGAAGAACGCGAGGAAGTGCGCAAGGTCGATGCGGTCAAGCAGGCCAAGCGCGAACCGGTGAAGATCGAGCCGCCGCCAGCGCCGGTGGTGGAAAAAAGCGAGCGCGCCAAACGCGACACCCAGATTCCGATGTTCCAGGGCGTCAGCACCGACGGCTCGGACTTGCCGCCGCTGGCGCTGCTGGACGACCCCAAGCCGCAGACCAAGGGCTATTCCGAAGAAACCCTGGAAACGCTGTCGCGGCAGATCGAGTTCAAGCTCAAGGATTTCCGCATCGAGGCGCAGGTGGTCGGGGCCTATCCCGGCCCGGTGATCACCCGTTTCGAGATCGAGCCGGCCCCGGGCATCAAGGTCAGCCAGATCAGCTCGCTGGACAAGGACATCGCCCGCGGGTTGTCGGTGAAATCGGTGCGTGTGGTGGACGTGATCCCTGGCAAGTCGGTGATCGGCCTGGAAATACCCAACGTCAGCCGCGAGATGATCTTCCTCTCCGAGTTGCTGCGCTCCAAGGAGTACGACAAGTCGGCCAGCCCGCTGACGCTTGCCCTGGGCAAGGACATCGCCGGCCGGCCGACCGTGGCCGACCTGGCGCGCATGCCGCACTTGCTGGTTGCCGGTACTACCGGCTCGGGCAAGTCGGTGGCGGTCAATGCGATGGTGTTGAGTCTGCTGTTCAAGGCCTCGCACAAGGAACTGCGGATGCTGATGATCGACCCGAAGATGCTCGAGTTGAGCGTCTACCAGGGCATCCCGCACCTGCTGGCGCCGGTGGTCACCGACATGAAGGAGGCTGCCAACGGCCTGCGCTGGTGCGTGGCCGAGATGGAGCGCCGCTACAAGCTGATGAGCGCGGTGGGCGTGCGCAACCTGGCCGGCTTCAACAAGAAGGTCAAGGACGCCATCGACGCCGGCCAACCGATGATGGACCCGCTGTTCAAGCCGAACCCGGAACTGGGCGAAGCGCCGCGGCCGTTGGAGACGCTGCCGTTCATTGTCATCTTCATCGACGAATTCGCCGACATGATGATGATCGTCGGCAAGAAGGTCGAAGAGCTCATCGCCCGCCTCGCGCAGAAGGCGCGCGCGGCCGGCATCCATCTGATCCTGGCGACGCAGCGGCCGTCGGTGGACGTGATCACCGGCCTGATCAAGGCCAATATCCCGACCCGCGTGGCGTTCCAGGTCAGTTCCAAGATCGACTCGCGCACCATCCTGGATCAGTCTGGCGCCGAAGCGCTGCTGGGCAACGGCGACATGCTGTATCTGCCGCCGGGTACCGCGCTGCCTGATCGCGTGCATGGCGCCTTCGTCAGCGACGAGGAAGTGCATCGCGTGGTCGAGCATCTCAAGGCGAGCGGACCGGTGTCCTATGTCGAAGGCGTGCTGGACGAAGTGCAGACCATGGGCGATGGCACCGTGGTCGGTGCGACCGGCTTGCCGGAAAGCAGCGGCGGTGGCGGCGACGAGTCGGACCCGTTGTACGACGAAGCCTTGCGCATCGTCACCGAGACCCGGCGTGCCTCGATTTCCGGCGTGCAGCGGCGTTTGAAGATCGGCTACAACCGCGCCGCGCGTCTGATCGAAGCGATGGAAGCGGCCGGCGTCGTCAGCCCGCCCGAGCACAATGGCGACCGTACCGTGCTGGCACCGCCGCCGCCCAAGTAAGCGCCGGCGATGTCGTGACGCGTTGCAGGTGCAGCCCTCCGGTTGTGCGCTTGCAGCAATGCCGCATTGTTGGAAGTCCGTGCCTGTCATTGCCGGGCACAACGGCTACCCTGTGGGCAAGGGCCGCTCCGGCCCGCCGTGATCGAGACCCATGTTGCATCGTCCCTCGTTAGTGCTCGTGCTGCTCCTCTGTATTCCGCTGCTTGCCCAGGCACAGCAACGGCCTGCACCCACTGCCAGCGCCGCAACACGTGCGCAGGCCGACACCAATTACAGCTTCGTGCGCTACCGCGCCGACTACGAGGTGCGCGCCGACGCCAGCAGCGTTGAAACCGACGAGTACGAGATCCTGCTCAAGACCAAGTCGGCCGTGGAGCAATTCAGCCAGGTCCGGCTGAGCTATAGCGAAAAGATGGAAACGCTCGATGTGCTGCAGGCGTATACCGTCACAGCCGAAGGGCTGCGCCAGGACGTGGCGGCCGACAAGATCTATACCCAGGAAAGCTATTCCAGCGCCTCGGCAGCGATGTATGCCGACCGCAAGGTGAAAGTGGTGGTGTTCCCGAACCTGGCGCCGGGGGCGCGCATTGTGTACCGCGTGCGGCGGGCACAGAACACGCCGTATTTCCCCGGTTACTTCAGCCTGTGGGAGACCTTCAGCGTGTTCGCGCAGTACGACGATGCCGTGATTACGTTGGTAGCGCCCAAGGGTCTGCCGATGCATCTTTCTGCACGCGGGCTGCAGGGCGGCACCAAGCCGGTGGTGCGCGGCGACCAGGCACGCTGGGAGTGGCGCTACCAGCGCAGCGCACCGATGAAGAACCAGAACTGGAGCGCGGCCACCTGGGAGTTCAGTCCGACCTTGATGGCCAGCACCTTCGATAGCTGGTCGCAGATGGGCCTGGCTTACCACGTCAAAGGCGGGCGCGCCGCGGCGGTGACGCCGGCGATCCAGGCGCTGGCCGATGAAGTCACGCGCGGTATCGATGCGCCGCGCGCGCAGGCTGCCGCGCTGTATGCATGGGTGGCGCGCAATATCCGCTATGTGGCGGTGTATCTGGGCAATGGCGGGCTGGAACCCAACAGCGCAGAGAGCATCCTGGCCAACCATTACGGCGATTGCAAAGACCACACCGTGATTCTGGAGGCCCTGCTTGCGGCCAAGGGGATTGCCAGCACACCGGTGCTGATCGGGGCAGAGGGCGGCCCGACCTTGCCGCAGATCCCGGTGCTGGGCCGCTTCAACCACGCCATCACCTACATTCCCGCATTCGATCTGTACGTGGACTCGACCAACCCCTACGCGCGCTTCGGCCAGTTGCCGGCCGGCGATCTCGGCGCGCCGGTGGTGCATACGCGCGATGGCAAGGTCACGCAGACGCCGCCGAACGACCGCAAGGTCAATCGCTATGTCGCCCGCACCGACTACCGGTTCACGCCGCAGGGCGATCTGCAGGGCATCACCACGCTCGACAGCGGGCAGACCGGCGAAGTGGGCTTGCGCGCGATGTTCGTGCAGCTCAATGCGCAGAATCGCAACCGGATCGAAGAGTCGATCCTTGCCCAGTCCGGTTTCGACGGCACCGGCGATCTGCTGATTCAGGGCGACCCGCTGGATCTGGATGCACCGTTCAACTACCGCTACACCTTCCAGGCCAAGGACGCGGTGGATTTCTCGGTGGTCGGCGGCATGACCTTGCCGGACATGCCCGGGGCCGAGTCAACGCGCGCCATCTACACGACCACCTCGGCCGAAAACAATCTGACCCCGTTTTACTGCAACGACAGCGTGCGCGAAGAAACCTACGTGGTGACCTTTCCCGAGACGGTGCCGATCATCGCCATTCCGCGCAGCAGCACCTTTCGCAATGCCGCCGGCCAATACCAGGTTGAGTGGACACGGCAGGGGCAGAAAGTCACCGCCGTGCATCGCCTGCAGCGCGCCGCCGTGCGCGGGCCACAGGCGTTGTGCCAGCCGCAGGATTACCGCGCGTTTCGCGAGCTCTATCAACAGGTGCGGCGCGGGTTTCGCGGGCAGATCGTCTATGGCGATCTGTCCGGGTTCAGACGGCACGATGAGGCGGGTTGCCGCGCACACGCTGCCCTCTGAACAGGTCGTGCGATAGCGCTCGCCCATTCATCTATGAAGTATCAGAATCTACGCATGCCCTTCTGGAAGACCGCAATGCATCGCCAGCTCCGTTATGCCGTCCTTGCCACTGCTCTGTTCGCCAGCACCGCGTTTGCCGGTGCGCGCCAGGAGCTGGATACCTTCACGCGAGGGTTGAAGGGTCTGGATGGGCAATTCAGTCAGCGCGTGACCGACGCGAATGGCCGGGTCAAGGAAACCTCGAGCGGTCGGGTTGCACTGGCAACGCCGCGCCAGTTCCGTTGGGAATACGCCAAGCCCTACAAGCAGCTGATCGTGGCCGATGGCAAGAAGGTCTGGGTATTCGACCCGGATCTGGGGCAGGTCACCGTGCGCGCACAGGGCAGCGAAGAGCAGAACAGCCCGTTGGTTGCGTTGATCGACCCGGCGCTTCTGGACAAGAAGTACGACGTCAGCGAAGAAGCCGCGCCACGCGACGGCCTGCAGTGGTTGTCGCTGACGCCCAAGGTAGACACCGACGCCAGCTTCCAGATCGCCTCGCTGGGGTTCGGCAGGGAAGGCCTGGCCAGGATGGAAGTGGTGGACGCGGTCGGCCAGCGCACCGCGATCGGCTTCAGCGGCTGGAAGCGCAATCCGGCGTTTGCTGCAGACACCTTCCGCTATACGCCCGCCAAGGGCGTGGACGTGGTGGGCGACGCGCAGTAGAAGCGTCTGCGGGACGCTCGGGATGAAGGCATGGTGCAGCGAGCGGCTGTGCCTGTGAGGGCCGCAGCAGTCGCTGTGGCGCGGCCGAGACGCCCTACACAGGGGACGCTGCCGGCAGCGCTACGGGACTGGCTCGTACGGGATCCATTGACCGACGGTCCGCATCGCCTCCGCTGCCTGGTTGGTCTGGCGTTTGATGAAGAAATCGATGCCACGCTCGCGCTGGCGTTTGCCCTTTTCGCGCAGGATCAGGATGGTCGGTTCCCAGATGCCTGGGTGGCTGATCAGCTCATCGAAGGCGCGATCGGCTTCCGCCGCTTGCGCTTCGCATCCGGCGATCCGCAATAGCTGGGCCTGCGCGCGCAATGCGTCCAGGCGCGGTGCAGCCTCCGCCTGCAGCACCCAGTCCACGATCAGCGAGGCGAACTTGTTGTCTTGCATGTGGAGGCGGACCCGGTCGATGAAGTCCTGTAACTGGCGCTCGGCCACCATATAGAGCCGCCGGTCGTCGACCTTGCCCTGCAGCTTGGAGATTCCGTAGTGGGTCCATAACTGCCAGTTGCGTTTCACCTCGCGTTCGAATGCGGCGAAGTTGAAGAATTCGAAGCCACGATCCGTGCGCACAGGATCGATTTCGTTGTTGAACATCCACAAGGTGGAGAACGTATTGCTGCCGGCCGAGCGTAGTTCCCTGCTATAGCCGAGATCGAGCGTGGCCATGGACAGCCGCGCCACTGGGGTGGGCGGCGCATTGCCGGTGCTTGGGTGCGTCCACTGCTGGGCGACGAGACTGGCCGATGCGCGTCCTGCAATCTCCACCCTGGATTGCGCGCTCGAATCCTTCAGCACCATCGTCATGTAGCCTTCGATCGGTGTCTGCGAACGGGAGGTTTCCCGCCGTGCTTTTAAGCCGAGCGATGCCCCCAGGGTGGCGCGGCGCGGTCGGCCGTCCATGTTTCCCACACGCACGCCGGCAGCGACGCTGAGGCTGGATTCGGTGGCCGAAGCGTTGCGCTCGGCATGGCCGATCAAGCCGACGGTGATGCTGGGGTGGTGCGCCAGCAGCTCCCCCAGAAAGTCGCGCTCGGTGAACCGGCCTGCATCGCCGCCGGACTGCTCGGCGAGCTGCAGCAAGTGTTCAAACATGGCCAGAAATTGCGCGCGCTGCTCCAGCTCCTGGCCCTTGCCCCGCCGTGGTACGCGGATCTGCACGCCGTGCTCGATGCCCGACTCCTTTTTCATGCGCCACTCGGCTGCGCCCGTGATGCCCACCGGTGCGCGTTCGGTGCCGGGTAGCAGCACGCCCGCGCTAATGCCGGTACTGGCGTTGAACTGCCGCGCCTTCTGCCGCCCGATCTGCAGCGACAGCCCGGTCCGCCCCATGTAAATCTCTACCGAGCGATCGGAACTGGTCTGACCGCCCGCGGAGAGTTTCAGTCCCAGGCCGCTGGGAATGATCGCAAGCGCAGCCGACAGCGGCGTCGTGTTGAGTCCGATCACACGTTGTTCGGTGAGACGCAGCTTGTCGCGCCATTCCAGCCGTTCCATCAGGTTGCGCAGGCATTGGAATAGCGCGCGTGGCGACTTGACGCGGGAGGTGTCGCCCTCATGCAGAAAGCGACTGGCATGACCAACGGCCTGGTGAAAGTGGTTGCGCGCGACCGACGCCCGTTCTTCATCCAAGGGCGCTGCACCGACCGGCAGGTCGCTCGGCTGTCCGGCGTGGTCGAGCAGGCCGCGTTGGATCAGACGCAGCGTTTCCGGCAGACGCATGTGGCCCGCGCGTAATGCAGCCCAGGCGGACGCGACCGCCGGATGGCACGCCGCCGGCTGCAGATCGTCGGCCTCCTTCACGGAGGCAGCCACCGAGTGCTGAAGCTCCTGGGCACGCCGTTCGATCGTACCCAGCGCCTTCGCAGTGAAGGTCAGGTCGGTCGCGTTCTGCTCGTGTGGGAGCCATTGCGCGTATTCCAATAGCGCCTGCATTGCCAGTTCGTCCTGCGATGGCATTCGTCCGCCCGCCAGTTGGATCTGGCGGCGCGCGACGAGCCAACGGGTCAAGTGGCCGGCCGCCTCTCGGAAAGCGTCGTTGGCACGCCGCTCAGCGGTAGGAAGCGCTTCGGAGGCGCCGACCTTCATTCCCAACGCAAGGGCGTTGAAGGGATTGAGGGCGCGCTTGCCGCGCCGTCCGCTGCCTGCTACCGCCCATTGCGCAAACATCTGCAGGCATGCGTTGACGCGCGCATAGGGTGAACCTGCTGCGGTGGTTTCGTAGCCGTTGCGGAACGCATGAAAGGCGCCGCGCTGGGCATCGGTTGCAGACTGCAGGCCCTGCAGCGGCGAGTCTCCATGCACGGCATAGCGCGCTCCCATTTGCGCATCGCCCAGCCAGGTGCGTTCAGCCTGTTCTGCGTCCGGCGTCAGTGCGAGCCGGTGGCTGGCACGCAGGTGGACCTGCGCTGCCTCCAGCCATTCCCTGGAGGGGGGCGTGGGTTCTTCGCGCAGCATGTGCGAAAGAACCTGCATGCCGCGCGGGACGCTGGCCAACAGGCCGACGCAGGCGGTGACCGTCTCCATCGGCTGGACCGCCTCGGCAGCGACGCAGACCTGGGGCGACGGGATCAGCTCACGCAAGCGCACCACGCCCAGGCGTCGCAGCACGTTGGCCGCTGCCGTCGCATCGCCCTCGCTGGCGATCGCCAAGGCCTGCAGGGCGATGCGCAACGCGTCGACCGGCTGCAAGGCGTCGGTCCCGAACGCAGCGCTGCGGCCATGCAGACCGTCAGCCCAGGCGCGTAGAACCTGTCGACTCACGAGGTCGATGGTTTCCTCGCGAAAGCCGGGTAGGGCCTCGAGCAGTGCCTCCATGGTGTCGGCGACGATATCGGCAGCGACGGGCCGGGCCTCTTCGGCCGGCGGATGTGCGGCTGCATGTTCCACCACGCGTTGCATGTCGCCGTTCGCTGCTTCCAGCGCGCTGACCGTCTGTTCGTGCTGCCACAACTCCTCGGTGTTGATTCGCGACGAATGCCGCGCCTGCTGCAGTTTCGCGTCGACCTGGGCGAGGCGCTCCTGTAGGCGCCGCGCATTTCGCTGACAGCGCTCGGCATGCGTGCGTTGCAGGGTCAGCATGTTCTCGTCGCGTGCCAGCCGTGCGCGCAGTGGCTCGATTTCCCGGTTCCGCTCTGCAGCAAGGTGCGAGCCGAGCGTGCGAGGCGCCAGCCTGTTGGCAGAGCTGCTCGCTTGATCTGACTGCAACGCATCGCGCGCTTGCGCATACGCGCTCCGCAATTGATCGATCTCCGCGTTGGCATCCGCAAGTGCTTGCTCTGCTTGTGCTGCCTGCGCCGAGCCGCGGCCGAAAAAGACCGCTTTGGCCAGCGTATCGCCGCGCGCACGCGCCTGCTGCACCGCGTGTTCGAGCCGAGTGCAGGTGCGCTGCAGCTGTAAGCGATCGACGCCCTGCTGCGCGTTGGCCGAGGATGAGCCGGCGTGCGCTGCGACAGCACGCGACGGCTGATCGCCCGGTAGCGCGTTCAATGCAGCGCGCGCGGAGAGAATGTCCGACTCGAGATCGTGGATTGCGGCCGCCACCGCATCAGTTTGCAGATGACATCCCTGCAGCTGTTGCAGCAGTTCGGCGCGTTCGCGCGTCAGCACGTGGATGCTGTCGCTGAGGTTGGCGGCGCGCCGGGCTCTCAAGGCCAACTGCTCGCGTGCAGCCTGTAGCGTTTGTGCATGCGCGTAGATCAGTTCGTCCTGGCGACGCCGAGAGATGCGTGCGGCCAAGTCGAGGTTGGATTGCTCCAGGCGGGCGATCAGCGCCTCGTTGAGATCCTGGGTGGCGTTGGACAGCAGCGGGGGTGCTCGCAGATCACGTGCGGGATCGGCGTTACGATCCGATGGACCGGCTAGTCTGTCCTGCTCGCACTGCAACGAGGAGTAGCGCAGCAGCGCCGTATGTGGTTTTGGCGAACCGCTACTGATGCCCAATCGCTCTGCGGCCTTCCTGCAGGGCCGCGGGAGAGCATGTTTGCGCTTGGGGGGGGCCTTCAATCCGGGCTCCAAGACGCTTGGCTGTCTCGCTTGCTCAAGCAGCGTCGCGGACCAACCCAGCGGATCGTCCTGGGCCTGGATCAGTTCCGCCTCGAACGCGCATGGGTCCGGAGTCGCCAATTTGTTGTGCGTCTGCCGCTTCGCCGAAGGTCTGGATGGATGCGAGATGGTCTCGGCCATCCCGGGAAGGCAAGCGGTGATGACAGAGGGGCGAAGCGGAATGCGGGGCATGATGAAATCCGTACGCTGACGTGCCGCTTGCGCTGGCGCAGCTCGCGGCCGATGCGGGTGCAGGCAAGCGATGACATGCGATCACTCGTTACTGAGTAACAGTATTGCGCTGCGCATTCGATGCGGTGCACCTGCGCGAAGTGGTCGCTTGGAAAGAGAACGTCGGCGTCGCTGCCAGCGATGGTCGAACACTGCGTTGTGGAGCGTCCATCAGGCGCAGGCGGTAGAATGAAGGGGTGAGCAAAGCCAAACGTCCCGACTCGATCACACCCGATCTGCTGCATGTCGATCGCAGCGCCATGGGGCCCCTGGCAGAGCGGATGCGGCCGCGCACGCTTGACGAGATGGTGGGGCAGAAGCGCTTGCTGGCTCCCGACAGCGCCTTGCGGCGCGCGGTCGAATCCGGGCGCGTGCACTCGATGATCCTGTGGGGCCCGCCGGGATGCGGCAAGACCACATTGGCCTTGTTGCTGGCGCACTACGCAGACGCCGAATTCAAGGCGATCTCGGCCGTGCTGTCCGGCCTGCCGGACGTGCGGCAGGTGCTGGCAGAGGCGGCGCAGCGTTTTGCCGGTGGCCGCCGCACCGTGTTGTTCGTCGATGAGGTGCATCGCTTCAACAAGGCGCAGCAGGATGCGTTCTTGCCGCATATCGAACGCGGCACGATTCTGTTCGTCGGTGCGACCACTGAAAATCCATCCTTCGAGTTGAACTCAGCGTTGTTGTCGCGCTGCCGCGTGCATGTGCTGGAAGGCGTGTCGCCGCAGGACATCGTCGCGGCCTTGCAGCGTGCCTTGCGCGATGCCGAGCGCGGCTTGGGGACCGAGACGATCCAGGTCAGCGAAGCATCGCTGCTGGAAATCGCCAGCGCCGCCGACGGCGATGTGCGTCGGGCCCTGACGCTGTTGGAAATTGCTGCGGAACTGGCGGCAGGCGAGGGTGGCGAAATTACGCCGCAGACGTTGCTTCAGGTGCTGGCCGACCGTACGCGCCGCTTCGACAAGAACGGCGAGCAGTTCTACGACCAGATTTCGGCGCTGCATAAGTCCGTGCGCAGCTCCAACCCGGATGCAGCGCTGTACTGGCTGACGCGCATGCTCGATGGCGGGTGCGACCCGGCGTATCTGGCGCGTCGCTTGACCCGCATGGCGATCGAGGACATTGGCCTGGCCGATCCGCGCGCGCAGAGCATGGCGCTGGAAGCCTGGGACATCTTCGAGCGCCTCGGCAGCCCGGAAGGCGAGTTGGCATTCGCACAGCTGGTGCTGTATCTGGCCAGCACTGCCAAATCCAACGCCGGCTATGCTGCCTTCAATCAGGCCAAGGCCGAAGTGCGCGCCACCGGCACGCAGGAGGTGCCGCTGCATCTACGCAACGCACCGACCAAGCTGATGAAGACGCTGGGTTACGGCCAGGATTACCAGTACGACCATGATGCCGAGGGCGGTATCGCGCTGGATCAGACCGGCTTCCCGGATGCGATGGGCGAGCGCGTGTACTACAACCCGGTGCCGCGCGGGATGGAGATCAAGCTGAAGGAAAAGCTCGATCGGCTGCGCGAGGCGCGCGCGCAGGCACGGGCTGACAAGGCCGGCAAGCCCGCGGCATAATCGGCCGCACAGGAGATGGCATTCCTCCTCGAACCGCCCGCACCCGCGCGCTGATGATGCCTGCCCACCCTCGCCGGGGCGGCAGGTCTGTGCCCCGGCATCGCTCTTGACTCAGGAAGGATGACGCCGATGTCGCGCATTATTTTTTCGAAAGCACGCTCCGGTCACGAGGTGTGCGCATGAACGCACCGATGTGGTGGCAACAGCTGTTGCTGGCCATGACCGGTGGTGCACTGGGATCCGGTTTGCGTTTTGCGATCGGTGCCTCGTTGATCCAACGCTTCGGTACCGTCTTCCCGTGGGGAACGCTGACGGTGAACCTGCTCGGGTCGTTCGTTGCCGGCGTGTTGCTGGTCTGGCTGGATGCACGCGGGCCATCGAGCTGGCCGCTGCGGGCCTTGTTGATCGTTGGGGTGATCGGTGGGCTGACCACGTTTTCGTCGCTGATGATGGAGTGCCTGGTATTCGCGCGCACCGACCGCTCGACGATGATCGGCATCTATCTGGCGGTGACCTTGCTGGCTGGACTGGCGCTGGTCTTCGCAGGTGCGCGGACCGGTCAATGGCTGGTGACGCGCTGAGCGCGGCCGCCTGGTCGCGCTCAGCGGCGCGCCCATTGCCGTATCTACATCGCCAGCTTCAATCGCCGCGGCGAGATGATCGATGCATCAGAATGCAACGCATCGCGTTTCGGTGGGCACGCGGGGGGATATGCGTTGGATCGCCTCGCCGGAACGTTGGCGAGATCGCGTTGACCGGCAGAGCAAAGGGCGTACTTGCGCACGCCCTTTGGTGACAGCATGGAGATTTGATCGCTAAACCTGATCTCCGTAGGTCGATGACACCTATGGAACACCAGATCGACCCCGGAAGGCCGACCCGGCGCTCCAGCGCGCCTCACAGCGCTTCGATGATGCCCGCAGCGCCCATGCCGGTCCCGATGCACATGGTGACCATGCCGTACTTCTGCTGACGACGGCGCAGGCCATGCACCAGCGTGGCGGCACGGATCGCGCCGGTGGCGCCCAGCGGATGGCCAAGGGCGATTGCGCCGCCCAGTGGGTTGACCTTGGACGGATCCAGCTCGCTGTCGCGGATGACCGCCAACGCCTGCGCCGCGAAAGCTTCGTTGAGCTCGATCCAGTCCAGCTGGTCCTTGGTCAGGCCGGCCTGCTTGAGCGCCTTGGGAATGGCGGCGATCGGTCCGATACCCATGACTTCCGGGCGCACGCCAGCGACCGAGAAGCTGACAAAGCGGGCCAGCGGAGTGAGGCCGTAATCCTTGATCGCCTGCTCGGAGGCCAGCAGCACCGCGCCGGCGCCATCGCTCATCTGCGACGAATTGCCGGCGGTGACGCTGCCGCCGAACTGGCCGTTGCGAAACACCGGGCGCAGCTTGGCCAGGCCCTCGAGCGAGCTGTCCGGACGCGGACCTTCGTCGGTGTCGACCAGGCGCTTGCGCAGGGCGATCACATTGCCGGCCAGGTCGGGCTGATGCGAGTGGATTTCGTACGGGCTGATTTCGTCGCGGAACTCGCCGGCCGCAATCGCCGCGATCGCTCTCTGGTGCGAGGCCAGCGCGAACGCATCCTGGTCTTCGCGCGACACCTTCCACTCTTCGGCGACCTTCTCGGCAGTGATGCCCATGCCGTACGCAATGGCCACATGGTCGTCGGCGAACACGCTTGGCGACATCGCCACCTTGTTGCCCATCATCGGCACCATCGACATCGACTCGGTGCCGCCGGCCAGCATCAGGTCGGCATTGCCCAGACGGATCTGGTCGGCCGCCATGGCGATGGCCTGGATGCCGGACGAACAGAAGCGGTTGATGGTCTGACCGGCCACCGAATTGGGCAGGCCCGCCAGCAGCACGCCAATGCGCGCCACGTTCATGCCTTGCTCGCCTTCGGGCATGGCGCAGCCGATGATGGCGTCGTCGATGCGCGAGGTATCGATGCCTGGCGCCTGCGCGACCACTGCGCGCAGCACGTGCGCCAGCATGTCGTCGGGACGGGTATTACGGAACACGCCCTTCGGCGCCTTGCCCACCGGCGTACGCGTGGCGGCGACGATGTAGGCTTCCTGGATCTGCTTGCTCATTTGGCTTTCTCCGAAAGCCGGGATTGGGGATTCGGGATTGAGGATTCGTCGAAGCGGATCCCGGTGCCCGAATGTTTCCTGCCCGGCGGATGAATTTGTTTGAAGCGAGAAGCGTCAAGAGTGGGGATCCGCTGTTACGAATCCCCAATCCCGAATCCCAAATCTCAGTTCCTCAACGGCTTGCCCGTCTTCAACATGTGCCCAATCCGGGCCTGGGTCTTTTCCTGCTGGGCCAGTTCGACAAAGTGCTTGCGCTCCAGCTTGAGCAGCCATTCTTCATCGACCAGCGCGCCGCGATCGACTTCGCCACCGCACACCACCGTGGCGATGCGGCTGGCGATTTCGTAGTCGTATTCGCTGATGAAGCGGCCTTCCAGCATGTTGACCAGCAGCATCTTGAAGGTGGCGATGCCGACGTCACCGGCAACCTGGATGTGGCGTGCCGGCAGCGGGGCGCGGTAGCCGCCCTCGGCCAGTGCGCGCGCTTCGGCCTTGGCGATGTGCAGGCTCTCGTAGCTGTTGAACACCACTTTGTCGGTGGCGCGCAGCAGGCCCAGTTCCTTGGCATTGACCGCCGAGTTGGAGACCTTGGCCATTGCCACGGTTTCGAAGGTCTTTTTCAGCTCGGCAAACACGTCGCCGCCCGGGCCTGCGGCGATCGACGCACGTACCGCGATTTCCTTCAGGCCGCCGCCGGCCGGCAGCAGGCCGACGCCAGCTTCGACCAGGCCGATATAGCTCTCCAGCGAGGCCACCGTCTTGGCGCTGTGCATCTGGAACTCGCAACCGCCGCCCAGTGCCAAGCCGCGCACGGCCGAGATCACCGGCACCTGCGCGTACTTGATGCGCTGGCTGGTGGCCTGGAAATTGGCGACCAATGCTTCGAAGGCATCGACCTTGCCAGCCTGCAGCAGGCCGAGCGCGCCGGCCAGGTCGGCGCCGGCGGAGAAGGGCTCCTTCTGCTGCCAGATCACCAGGCCGGCGAAGTCCTTCTCGGCGCGGCCAACGACTTCCTGCAAGCCATTGAGCACGTGGTCGGAGACGGTGTTCATCTTGGTCTTGAAGCTGACCACCGCGATGTCGTCGCCGTCATGCCACATGCGCACGCCGTCGTTCTCGAACACGGTTTCGCCGGGCGAGAACTGCTCGCCCAGCAACGGATCGGGGAAGCGTTGGCGCTTGTACACCGGCAGCGCCGAGCGCGGCAGCTTGGCGTCGCGCGCCGGGCTATACGAGCCTTCGGCGCCATGCACGCCATCGCGACCGTCGAACACCCAGTTCGGCAACGGTGCGCTGCTCATGCTCTTGCCGTTGGAAATGTCTTCGGCGATCCACTGCGCCACCTGCTTCCAGCCCGCTGCCTGCCAGGTCTCGAACGGGCCCAGCGACCAACCGTAGCCCCAGCGAATCGCCAGATCCACATCGCGTGCGGTCTCGGCGATATCGGCCAGATGGAAGGCGCTGTAGTGGAACAGGTCGCGGAACGTCGCCCACAGGAACTGCGCCTGCGGATGCTCGCTTTCGCGCAGCTTGGCGAACTTCTCGGCCGGATTCTTGATCTTGAGGATCTCGACCACTTCCGGTGCGGCACTGCGATCGGCGGCGCGGTAATCCTGCTTGTGCAGGTCCAGCACCACGATGTCCTTGCCGACCTTGCGGAAGATGCCGGCCCCGACCTTCTGGCCCAGCGCGCCCTTGGCGATCAGCGCCTCCAGCCACTTCGGCGAGGTGAAATACTGATGCCACGGGTCGTCCGGCAAGGTGTCGCCCATGGTCTTGATGACGTGCGCCATGGTGTCCAGGCCGACCACATCGGAGGTGCGATAGGTGGCCGACTTGGGACGGCCGACCAGCGGGCCGGTCAGCGCATCGACTTCGTCAAAGCCCAGGCCGAATTCCTGCGTGTGATGGATGGTGGACAGGATCGAGAACACGCCGATGCGGTTGCCGATGAAGTTCGGCGTGTCCTTGGCATACACCACGCCCTTGCCGAGCGTGGTCACCAGGAAGGCTTCCAGGCCTTCGAGCACGGCCTTGTCGGTGCCCTTGGCCGGAATCAACTCGGCCAGGTGCATGTAGCGCGGCGGGTTGAAGAAGTGCACGCCGCAAAAGCGGTGGCGCAGCTGCTCGGGCAACACATCCGACAGCTTGTTGATGCCCAGGCCGGAGGTATTGGATGCCAGCACTGCATGCTCAGAGACGAACGGGGCGATCTTCTTGTACAGGTCCTGCTTCCAGTCCATGCGTTCGGCGATCGCTTCGATGATCAGATCGCAGTCGCGCAGTTGCTCCAGCCCGCTCTCATAGTTGGCTGGCGTGATCGCCTCGGCCAGCGCCTTGCTGGCGAGCGGGGCAGGGCTCAGCTTGCCGAGATTGGCGATCGCCTTGAGTACGATGCCGTCGGCCGGGCCTTCCTTGGCAGGCAGGTCGAACAGCACGGTGTCGACACCGGCATTGGTGAGGTGGGCGGCGATCTGCGCGCCCATGACGCCGGCACCGAGCACGGCGGCGCGACGGACTAGCAACGGGTTGGACATAGCGATAGGCCTCTTGTGGAACGTTTACGGTGTGGAATGGGCGCGGAAACCGGGCTCCGCGAAACGAATGAGTTCGCGCGCCGCGCGCGCGCGATGGTCGGCCTCGCTGACGCCCGCAGGCCGCTTGATGAGCCCGAAGTCGGCCATGGCATAGGTCAGTGCGCCGGCAAGAAAATCCAGCCGCCAGTACAGCTCTTCCTTGCTCAGGCCCGGCACGCAGCCGGCAATGGCCTTTCCGAATTCGCGCAGCACATGCCCGTAGTGGTCGGACAGGAACTTGCGCAGGTTGTCGTTCTTTTCGGCATATGCGCGTGCGATCACGCGTACGAACGCGCCGCCGTTCTGGCGGTCCTGCGCCATCGCCAACGCCGGCTCGACGAAGGCAGCGAGCACGGCTGTGAGCTCGCCGGGCTGCGACTTCTTCGCCGCTTCCAGCTGCTGCAGGCGCGCTGCGGTCATTTCGTCCATGCGCCGGCGGAACACCTCGTTGACCAGGTTTTCCTTGGAGCCGAAGTGGTAATTGACCGCCGCGATATTGACGTCGGCCTGCGTGGTCAGCTGGCGCAGCGACGTGCCGGCGAACCCGTGCTGGGCGAACAGCTCCTCGGCCGCACCGAGAATGCGGTCCTTGGTGGAGAAGTGGGCGGGCTTGGGCATGCGCGAAGACAGGACTCAATCAAACGATTGTTTGAGTCTACGGGCTCGCCCGCCGGCAGGTCATGTCGCAACGCAGCACGATTCAGGAGGCGGTGTGCAAACGCAGCGTTGACGAGATAGAATTGACCATCGCAAAGAAGCCTAAGCCCGCGTTTTGTCGCGGGTTTTTTTCATGATAACCTCGGGCCTTCAGTGGCCCGCCCAACGGAGAACTTCCCATGGCGCTGGAGCGCACCCTGTCCATCATCAAGCCCGACGCCGTTGCCAAGAACGTCATCGGCGACATCTACAGCCGCTTCGAAAAGGCTGGCCTGAAGGTCGTGGCCGCCAAGTACAAGCAGCTGTCGCGTCGTGAAGCCGAAGGCTTCTACGCCGTTCATCGCGAGCGTCCGTTCTTCAACGCGCTGGTCGAGTTCATGATTTCCGGCCCGGTGATGATCCAGGCGCTGGAAGGCGAGAACGCCGTTGCCGCACACCGCGACCTGCTGGGTGCGACCAATCCCAAGGACGCTGCGCCGGGCACCATCCGCGCCGACTTCGCCGATTCGATCGATGCCAATGCCGCCCACGGCTCGGATTCGGTCGAGAACGCTGCCAACGAAGTCGCGTATTTCTTTGCCGCCACCGAAGTGGTCTCGCGCTGAGGCCGAGTGAGTCGAATCGTGAATGAGGTCGTGATCCCTTCCGTGCTGCAGGACGGCTCCGTCCGTCCCCCGGAGCCGCGCAAGCAGAACCTGCTCGACCTCGATCGCGAGGGTCTGGAGCGCTTCTTCGCCGATACGCTCGGCGAGGCGCGTTACCGTGCCCATCAGGTGATGAAGTGGATCCATCATCGCTACGTCACCGATTTCGACCAGATGACGGACCTCGGCAAGGCGCTGCGTGCGAAGTTGCACCAACACGCCGAGGTTCTCGTCCCGAACGTGGTGTTCGACAAGCCTTCGTCCGACGGCACCCACAAATGGCTGTTGGCCATGGGCACCGACGGCAAGAACGCCATCGAAACCGTGTACATCCCCGACAAGGGCCGCGGCACGCTGTGCGTGTCCTCCCAGGTCGGCTGCGGCTTGAACTGCACCTTTTGTTCGACCGCCACCCAGGGCTTCAACCGCAACCTCACCACGGCCGAAATCATCGGCCAGGTGTGGGTGGCGGCGCGCCATCTGGGCAATGTGCCGCACCAGCAGCGCCGTCTCACCAATGTGGTGATGATGGGCATGGGCGAGCCGCTGATGAATTTCGACAACGTCGTGCGCGCGATGAGCGTGATGCGCGACGATCTTGGCTACGGGCTGGCCAGCAAGCGGGTCACGCTGTCGACCTCCGGCCTGGTGCCGATGATCGACCGGCTCTCCACCGAAAGCGACGTCTCGCTGGCGGTGTCGCTGCATGCAGCCAACGATGCGCTGCGTGAAAGCCTGGTGCCGTTGAACAAGAAATACCCGATCGCCGAGTTGATGGAGTCGTGCGCGCGCTACTTGCGCAGCAGCAAGAAACGCGATTCGGTGACCTTCGAATACACCTTGATGAAAGGCATCAACGACCAGCCGGAGCATGCGCGCCAGTTGGCCAGGTTGATGCGGCAGTTCGACAACGCCGTGCAGTCCAAGGACGCCGGCAAGGTCAATCTGATTCCGTTCAATCCGTTTCCTGGAACGCGCTATGAGCGCTCGGGCGAGACCGAGATTCGCGCGTTCCAGAAGATCCTGCTCGATGCGCAGGTGTTGACGATGGTTCGCCGCACCCGTGGCGACGACATCGATGCCGCATGCGGGCAGCTCAAGGGGCAGGTCATGGACCGCACCCGTCGCCAGGCGGAGTTCCGCCGCACATTGGAAGGGCAGGCCGATCGAGATGCGGCAGCGTGAACTCGCGTTAATGGCGGCCGTGGCGATCGCGCTGAGCGCGGTCGGTTGCGGTGGTCGCAATGCCAAGGCCGGCTCGGCCAAGAGTGTGGAGGAAGTCGCGCCGGTGTATTCGTTCCGCGACGACAAGGCCACCAAGAATCGCCTGGCCGTCCAGGAGAAATTGGGTCTGGCCCGCAACCGGCTGCAGACCGGCGATTACGCCAGCGCTGAAGATCAGGTGCGCGCCGCCTTGAAAAAGGACCCGCAGTCGGCGGATGCCATCGGCCTGCTGGCGCTGATTCAGGGCGCCAGGGGCGATGCGGCGGCAGCTGGTGCGTCGTACCGGCGGGCCGCAGAAATCGCGCCGCAACGCGGCGACGTGCTGAATAACTATGGTGCCTGGTTGTGCGCGAATGGCTCGCCCAGCGAAGCGTTGACCTGGTTCGATCGCGCACTGGCCGACCGGACGTACGCCTCGCCTGCGTCTGCATTGGGCAATGCCGGCGGGTGCGCGCTTAAGGCAGGACAGCCTGAGCGAGCAGCGGGCGATCTGCGCAAAGCGCTCGATCTAGACCCGAATAATCCGTATGCGCTCGAATCGATGGCACGTCTGGAAGTCGGGCGCCGCAATTATTTCGAAGCCCGCGCTTTTATCGAACGCCGCCTTGCGGCTGCACCGGCAACTGCTTCCGTGTTACAACTCGCCATTCAGATTGAGCAAGGGCTAGGCGACAAGGTAGCTGCCGGCCGTTACCAACAGCGGTTGGTCAAGGAATTCCCTGACGCAGCGACCGCTACTCCCGGGGCCAATGCATTGTGATCAGTGATTCCAATCCGAACCTTTTCGAGCAGGAAAAGGGCTGCGGACAGCATTTGCGCGAAGCGCGCGAGGCGGCAGGTCTGAGTGTGGACGCGGTGGCCGGCAAGTTGCGCATGCCGGCACACGTGGTGCACGCCTTGGAGCAGGAGGACTGGCAGCGACTGGGCGCGCCGGTGTTCGTACGCGGGCAGCTGCGCAGCTATGCGCGCTTGTTGCAGGTCGATCTGGAGCCGCTGTTGCAGCAGGCCACGATTGCGCCGATCGAGCCGGTCAAGCTGGTCAGTCACACGCATACGCCGCGCGCGCGGCGCATTCTCGAAAGCACCGCGCGCAAGGCCATGTATGTGGTCATTACCGGCGTGTTCGCGGTACCGGTCTGGTATGCGACGCGCTCGCATCTGGATGGCAAGGCGCCAAGCACGGTGTCCTTGGACAGCATGCCGGAGGCTGCAAAGTCCGCTGCGCCACGCAATCCAGCAACGCAGGCCGCCGCAGCGCCGCGCGAGCAGCCGGCGCCGTATATCGCATCGATGACCCCGGTGCCGCGTGCTACCGCCGACGTCCAGGCGCCTGCGGCGGCAGTTGCTCCCGGCGGCAGTTTGTCGTTGAGTTTCAGCGGCGACAGCTGGGTGCAGATCCTGGCACCGGATGGCAGTGCGGTCGAAAAAGCCCTGATACGTGCCGGTGAACAACGCACGTATTCGCCCGGTCAGGTGGGGCGCATCGTGCTCGGCAATGCCTCGGCGGTACAGGTTCAGCAAGGCGGCAGTATCGTCGATGTGAAACCGTTCCAGCGCGCTAACGTGGCCCGTTTTGCGGTATCCTCCGACGGCTCCGTGGTACCTGCTTCCGAGTGAGGCGGACTGCGGTTTTTCATTTATCCCTTTGATGTTCCGCGCCTCCGGGATGACGGAGCGAGAGTACGCATGGCGATCGACGATCTGCTGGACGAACACGAACAAGGCGAACGCGTTCGTTCCTGGTTGAGAAAGAATGGCGCGGGTCTGGTGGGCGGTGTCCTGCTTGGTCTGGCACTGATCCTGGGTTGGCAGTGGTGGCAGACGCGCACCAACACCGCATTGGTCGAGGCCAATGGCCGCTACGAGGCGGTGGTGAAGTCGATTCAGGCCAAGGACCTGGACAAGGCCGCCAAGGACATCGTGGCGCTGGACGACGGCAAGGGCGGCATTTACGCCGAGTTGGCGGCGCTGCGTCTGGCCAAGGCCCAGGTCGATGCCGGCAAGAATGCCGAGGCGATCAAGACCTTGCGCGATGTCCCGGCCGAAGGCGAGCTCAAGCAGATCGTGCAGCAGCGCCTGGCGCGCCTGCTGACCGAAAGCGGCAAGCCGGACGAAGCGATCAAGCTGCTAGCCGAGGCGCAGGATCACGCCAGCTTGGAGATCCGCGCCGATGCGCTGGTCGTGCAGGGCAAGCCGGATGAGGCCCGTGCGCTGTACACCAAGGCCCTGACCACGGTGGATGTGGCCTCGCCGCAGCGCCGGTTGCTGGAAACCAAGCTGATGGATGTGGGCGGCAAGGTACCCGATCCGGCGGAGCAGATTTGATGAAGCAGGTTGATATGTACAAGCGCGTTGCGTTGATTGCTTTGATGGGTCTGTCGCTGGCTGGCTGCAGCACCGTCAAGGGCTGGTTTGCCGGGAAGGATGCTGCCGCCAAGAAGGCGCAGGAACCTGCCGAGCTGGTGAAGTTCGAGCCATCGGTCAAGGTCGAGAAGATCTGGTCTGCCGGCGTCGGCAAGGGTGAAGGGCATATCGGCGTCCGTCAGCGCCCGGCCGTGGCCGACGGCAAGGTATATGCAGCGGCGATCACCGGTGGCGTAGAGGCACTTGACCTGCAGACCGGCAAGCGCGTCTGGGAATACAAGCCCAAGAAAGAAGAGCGTAACGACCGCAAGTTCAAGCAGCGTCTATCCGGTGGTCCCGGTGTAGGCGAGGGCCTGGTGGTGATTGGTAGCCTGTCCGGCGATGTGATTGCCTTGAACCAGGCCGACGGCACTGAAAAGTGGCGGGCCAAAGTGCCGAACGAAGTGATCGCTGCGCCGGCCATCGCACAGAACCTGGTGCTGGTACGTAGCAACGACGGTCGGGTGACCGCGTTTGATGCCGCAACCGGCGAGCGTCGCTGGTTCCACGCCGAAGAAGGCCCGACCTTGTCCGTCCGCGGCAATGCGCCCATCGTGACCGGCCCGGGCGTGGTGTTCCTCGGTAACGACAGCGGTACCTTGAGTGCGCTGGCGCTGCAGGATGGTCGCCCGTTGTGGGAGCAGGCCATCGGCGTGCCGGAAGGCCGCACCGAGCTGGAGCGCATGTCCGACGTCGATGGCGCGCCGGTGCTGGATGGCACCACGCTGTATGCGACCAGCTTCAAGAATGAAACCCTCGCATTGGAAGGCCCGAGCGGCCGCCCGCTGTGGACGCGCGATCATGGCGGCGCCGGCGGCGTTGGTGTGTCGTCGGCGGTCGTGGTCGTATCGGACAATGCCGGATCGGTGTGGGGACTGGACAAGAGCAGCGGTGCGGCGATGTGGTCGCAGGCTGCGTTGGCACGCCGTTCGCTGACCGGTGTGGCCATCCAGGGCGATTACGCCGTGGTTGGCGACTACAAGGGCTATCTGCACTGGCTGAAACTCAGCGACGGCGCACTGGCCGCGCGCGCACGTGCTGGACGCGATACGCTGATGGCGCAGCCGCAGGTGGTCGACGGCATTTTGCTGGTACAAAACACCGACGGCGATCTCACCGCCTTCCGGTTGGCACAATAAGGATCTTGCGATGCTGCCCCTGGTCGCCCTGGTTGGACGGCCCAATGTCGGCAAGTCCACCATCTTCAATGCGCTGACGCGCACCCGTGACGCGCTGGTCCACGACCAGCCCGGCGTCACTCGCGACCGCAACTACGGGGTCTGCCGTCTCGACGAGCAGCAGCCCTTCATCGTCGTCGATACCGGCGGTATCGCCGGCGACGAGGAAGGTCTTGCCGGGGCCACGGCCCGCCAGGCACGGGCCGCCGCCGGCGAAGCCGATCTGGTGCTGTTCGTGGTCGATGGCCGCGAAGGCGCGTCCTCGCTCGATGACGAGATTCTTGCCTGGTTGCGCAAATTGGCGCGGCCGACCGTGCTGGTGATCAACAAGATCGACGGCACCGACGAAGAAACCGTGCGCTCGGAATTCGCGCGCTACGGCTTCTCCGACGTGGTGGCGTTGTCTGCCGCGCATCGGCAGGGCATCGACGAATTGCTTGACGAGGTGGGTGCGCGGTTGCCCGAGGAAGGGGCCGGCGAGCTGCTGGACAACGACCCGGCGCGCGTGCGCATCGCCTTCGTGGGGCGCCCGAATGTGGGCAAGTCGACCCTGGTCAATCGCCTGCTGGGCGAAGAACGCATGATCGCTTCGGAAGTGCCGGGCACCACGCGCGATTCGATCGCGGTGGACCTTGAGCGCGATGGCCGGCAGTACCGCCTGATCGATACCGCCGGCCTGCGCCGTCGCGGCAAGGTGGAAGAGGCGGTCGAGAAATTCAGCGCGTTCAAGACGCTGCAGGCGATCGAGCAATGCCAGGTCGCGGTGCTGATGCTGGACGCCACCGAAGGCGTGACCGATCAGGACGCGACGATTCTCGGCGCGATCCTGGATGCCGGGCGTGCCCTGGTCGTGGCGATCAACAAATGGGACGGGCAAAGCGATTACCAGCGTGCGCAGGCCGAAGATCTGCTGTCGCGCAAGCTGGGCTTCGTCAACTGGGCCGAGGCGGTGCGGATTTCCGCATTGCACGGCTCGGGCATGCGCGAGCTGTTCCACGCGATTCACCGCGCTCATGCATCGGCTACGCATGAGTTCAGCACCAGCGAAGTGAACCAGGCGCTGGAAATCGCTTATGAGACCAACCCGCCGCCGAGCATTCGCGGGCATGTCTCCAAGCTGCGGTATGTGCACCCGGGCGGCGCGAATCCGCCGACCTTCATCGTGCATGGCACGCGCCTGAAGGTGTTGCCGGAATCGTACAAGCGCTATCTGGAAAACTTCTTCCGGAAGCGTTTCAAGCTGGTTGGTACGCCGGTGCGTTTCATCTTCCGTGAGGGCGCCAATCCGTACGAGGGCAAGAAGAATCCGCTCTCCGATCGTCAGGTGGCCCGCAAGCGGCGCCTGATGCGGCATGTCAAAGGGAAGTAACGGCGCGCAGGCCGCCTGAGGCGTGATGTCCAGGCGGTGCGGGAGGCGTGTGGATCTGTGGCTTGCGCGCGGTAAATCGTTCTCAGAGCCCGGGATTTGCACGTTTCGTGCATCTTCCTGAGCGTTCGATCGAGGCTTGAGACAGTTCCTGCCGCGTGCATGCGTTCGTTCTTGGGCACTCGTGGCGGCGCGTGCAGGTGCAAGCGAAAGTCGCTCGTAGCGCAGCGCGTTATTAAGGCCCATCTCCTGCTTCGGCGGCCGGGTGGTGCCGCCATCCTTCGCGTTGGCGATGCGCTGGTATCCTGCGCGGCATGACCGATCATCCTTCCCGCATTCCGTACACGCAGGCGCTGCAGATTCTGCACAGTGTCGCGGCCAGCAACCGTTCGCCCGATGAAAACATCGCCACCTCGCGTGCCGATGGGCGGATTTCTGCAGGCGACCTGATCGCACCGCTGGCGCTGCCGCCGTTTGCCAACAGCGCGATGGATGGCTTTGCGCTGCGGCACGCCGATATTGCGGCCGGCGATGCGTCGTTGCAGCTGGTTGGCGAACAGTTTGCCGGCGAGCGCTGGGCCGGCACACTGGCTGCCGGGCAATGCCTGCGTATCACCACCGGCGCGCCACTGCCCGATGGCGCCGATACCGTGATTGCCAAGGAAGATGCCGACGAACGCGACGGCATGGTGCGGTTTCAGACCACGCCTGCACCGGGCGCAGCTGTGCGCTTGGCCGGCAGCGACGTACGCGCCGGCGATCTGGTGATCCAGGCCGGGCAGGTGCTGACGCCTGCACGCATCGGTCTGGCTGCTGCGCTGGGGGTGTCGCGGCTTGCGGTCGCGCCGCGCCCGACCATTGCGGTGCTGGCCACTGGCGATGAGCTGATCGAGCCAGGCATGCCGCTCGGCCCGGGACAGATCTACAACAGCAACCGCGACATGCTGATGGCGCAACTGCGTGCGTTGGGCTACGCGCCGACCGCCTGGCCGACATTGCCGGACGACCCGCAACGTATCCGCACCATGCTGGAAGATGCGGCCGCGGCGTTCGATGTGGTGATCACCTGCGGCGGCGTTTCTGCTGGCGAAAAGGATTATCTGCCGCGTCTGATCGGCGAATTGGGGCGCATCCATTTCTGGCGTGTGCGCATGCGCCCGGGAATGCCGGCGGTGTTGGGGCAGATTGGTCGCTGCCTGGTCTTGGGACTGCCGGGCAACCCGGTCTCGGTGCTGGCAACGCTGATTGCCTACGGTGTACCGTTGCTGGATGGATTGCAGGGACGCAGCGAGCCGCGCCCGGTCTGGCATGCGGCCTTGGCAAGCCCATGGGAAAAGCGCCATGAGCGGCTGGAATTCCTGCGTGGGCGATTGGAATGCGGCGAAGATGGGCGGCTGACCGCACTGCCGCACCGCGGCGACGCCTCACATCTACTGCGTGGCGCGGCCGACAGCAATGCATTGATCGTGTTGCCCGAGCAGGCGCGGCGCTTCGAGGCCGGCGAGATCGTGCGGGTGATTCCGTACGCGTTGTGAGCGTTTGCTTGATCGATGGTGCCCGGCAGGATGACGCGCGCCTGGTTGGAGTGTTTACGCGATGCGCAGGGGATGCGGCGTGCGGGGCGCGTCAACGCGCAGGATAATTGCGTAAGCGTTTTGGTCGTGGCGTAAAAGCGACGCTTCGAAAAAGCGAACGCCTCGACATTGAGAGCGAATCGCTCGATAGCCGCTCTCGGCGGAAGAAGGGTTGGGTGAGGGTACGGCGGAAGACAGCCATCCACGCCCACGTCGCCGAACTGCTCAACGCAGCGATACACCTGGTTGCTTCGGTGGCAAGTCAATCAGGCAACTGACGGACACCACACCGCGGCGATGAGCTGACCTCAACCAACCGCACTACCGCAGAACGCCGCGTAGTCCGCATAACCGCGAAATACCGCGCCAGGCGCACAGACCGGGCAGTGCGGGTCCGGCGGCAAGCGGATGTCGCGGAAGCGCATCGCCAACGCATCGAAACTGAGCAGGCGGCCAGTGAGACCGGCGCCGATGCCGAGCAGCAGCTTGATCGCTTCGGTCGCCTGCAGGAGTCCGATCACCCCGGGCAGTACGCCGAGCACTCCAGCTTCGGCACAACTGGGCGCGAATTCCGGCGGCGGCGGTTCGGGAAACAGGCAGCGGTAGCAGGGCGCATGACCGCGGTGGCGGCCGGCATCGAAGACGCTGACCTGTCCTTCGAACTGCTGCACGGCGCCGTAAACCAGTGGTTTAGCGAGTTTGACGCAGGCATCGTTGAGCAAATACCGCGCGGGAAAATTATCTGCGCCATCGACCACCACATCCACGTCCTGCAGCAGCGCTTCGACATTGTCGGCCGTCACGCGCGTTTGCACCGCCTCGATGTCCACGCGCGGGTTGAGCGCGGCGATGCGCCGTGCGGCGGAGTCGACCTTTGCAGTGCCGACGCTGTCTTCGGTGTGCAGAATCTGGCGTTGCAGGTTGCTGCGGTCCACCACGTCGTCGTCGGCAATGCGTAGATGCCCCACACCGGCTGCGGCGAGGTAGAACGCTGCCGGCGAGCCTAGTCCGCCGGCGCCGATCAACAACACCCGTGCACGTGCCAGGCGCCGCTGGCCTTCCAGGCCGACCTGCGACAGACGCAGATGGCGTGAATAACGCTCAAGAAAATCCTGCTCGTCCGCCGGCAATGTCGGGCGTACCAGCGGCAGGCCGGCGCTGGCCCATGCGCTGGTGCCGCCGGCCACCGATGCCACGTGCGCATAGCCGTGCGTGCGCAAGATGGCGGCCGTGTGCGCCGAGCGTTTGCCGCTCTGGCAGATCAATACGATTGCGCGGGTTTGCTCGGGCAGATGGACTGCAGGCTCCATTTCCAGGGAGTGCTGTGCGATCGCCATCGCACCTTCGGCCTGGCCGCTGGCACGCTCATGCAGTTGCCGGATGTCGACCAGCAAGGCACCCTGCAGGGCGCGGGCACGGGCATCGGCGGGAGAGATGTCGTGGTTGCTCATGCAGCCATTGTCGCGCAAACGCAGCAGCTGCGATGTGCAATCTTGCCCACGACACGCACGCACCTCGCTGCTGATGAAAGGCGCGTCATGATCGCGGCGCGATGGCGGATGCGATCACGCTGCACTGCGAGCGGCACCGCTGTAATTCGGCCTCGTTCAGCACCTCGTGCGGCTCGTGCGGCCCGGTTTGCCTGTCTTGCGCAGCGCGCCCAGCCGCATCGTCGCAGTGCCTGCCTCAGGAGGCCATCATGCTTATTCCATCGCAGCACGCGTACGTCGCGCGGCGTGCCAACACGTATCGACCGCTGGGTTTGTGCATCGGACTGGCCATGAGTTGCAACGCGGCGGCGCAACAGGCCGCGCCCAACGCCGATGGCGCGGCGCCAGCCACGTCCACGTTGGAGGCGGTGCAGGTCAAAGGCGTGCGCAGCAGCGTGGAAAGCGCCATTTCGATCAAGCAATCGAATGCGGAAATCAGCGATTCCATCGTGGCCGAAGACATCGGCAAGCTGCCCGACAACAGCGTGGCTGCGGCCTTGCAACGTGTAACCGGCGTACAGGTGGCGCGCGCCGGCGGCGAAGTGGGGCAGGTGCTGGTGCGCGGCTTGCCGAACGTCATCACGACCCTGGATGGGCGCAACGTCTTCACAACGGTGGGACGCGACATGGAGCTGGCAGATGTTCCGGCCGAATTGCTGCGCAGCGTGGAGGTGTACAAGACCACCGGCGCGCAATTTCAGGAAGGCGGCATCGCCGGAGTGGTCGATGTGCATTTGCGGCGACCGTTCGATTTCGATCAGGACAGCACGATTGCCGGCAGCGTAAGCGCGTTGCGGGGCGATCAATCCGGCAAGACCGTTCCCAATGGCAGCCTCACCATCAGCCAACGCCGCGACACCGCGATGGGCCGCATGGGCTGGATGGGGAGCGTGTCCTATCAACGCCGCCCGTATCAGGAATCCAACACATTGTATGGCACTTACGATGCGAAGCCGAACCCGCTTGATCCGGCCCAGCAGATTTACGTGCCCTACGGCGCAGGGGGATTGATGGCGCGCGGCGATCGCAAGCGCAAGTCGGCGAATTTTTCGTTTCAATGGGCGCCGAGCGAGAACAGCGAGGTGTATGTCGACACGCTGTACATCGGTTACGACAACCGGCCCCAAGTGAATTACTGGTTGCCATTCCCGGGGCTGGCGACGCCAGAGAACACCGAATCGGTCGGTCTGCGGCCGGGCAGTGACGTGCTGGCCGACCTGGTGGCGCGCGACATGCGCACGCTCTCCAGCACGCAGGCGCACAAGAACGCGTCGGACACCTACCAAGCTGCGCTGGGTGGGCGTTGGAGTGGCGAGCGCATGCGTGCGAGCAGCGAACTCGCCTATACCTATAGCACCGCCGAGAACCGCTCATTCACGCTGGACATGAACACGCAGGCGCCGCGATTGAACATGCGTTCGGCGGGAGGCGCTGCAGATGTCTGGATCACCCAGGCCGATGGCAGCGCGTACGACATCACCGCGCCAGGCAATTGGGAACTGAGTCAGTACTACGACAGCTGGAACACCCAGAAAGGCGAGGAGTGGGCGTGGCGGGCCGATGCCACCTTCGATCTGGAGCTGGGGCCGTTGCGATCAGTGGACGTGGGTGCGCGCGCAAGCAGGCGGACGGCGACCAATCATTCCGGGGATACCGGCGCACGCAACAATCTGAGCGGCGCACCGATCTACTTGAGCGACGTGCCCGGCCTGGCATCGGTAACGCCCGGCAACATGCTCGACGGCGCGCGTGCATTCACCAGCGAGCGCTGGGCATCGGCCAACCAGGATTTTCTGCTGCAGCAAAGCACCCAGGTGCGTACCTTGATGGGGCAGCCGCCGGGCCCGCCCGATGAAAATCCTGCCTTGTTTTTCGACGATCGCGAAGACAGCTATGCGATCTATGCGCAGGTGAATTACGGTTTCTCGCTTGGGTCCATTCCTGTGGATGGACGTGTCGGCGCGCGCGCGACGCGATTGGATTCGCAATTGCAGGGCAGCCAGTCGCTGGATGGCGTGCTGAGCCCGGTCAGCATCGATCGGCGTATC
This sequence comes from Xanthomonas sp. D-36-1, assembly GCF_017746155.1. NCBI lineage: Bacteria > Pseudomonadati > Pseudomonadota > Gammaproteobacteria > Lysobacterales > Lysobacteraceae > Xanthomonas > Xanthomonas sp. D-36-1. The sequence continues at coordinate 35,132 of NZ_JAGHWR010000055.1, read as the reverse complement.
GACAAGGTGTTACCCAACTACAGCGCCAACCTCAGCTTGCATGAAAACCTGATGCTGCGGCTCGCCGGCAGCACGACGATCACGCGACCGGAATTTGCCGATCTCAATCCGCAGCTGGCCTTGTACCGGTCCACCGAATCGTTGCCGGCGCGCGGCAATGGCGGGAACCCGAAGCTGCGTCCGGTGGAATCGCGCAATGCCGATGTGTCGCTGGAATGGTATTTCCGTCCCGGCTCCTTGCTGTCGGTTGCCGGCTTTCATCACAAGATCGATGGCTATATCCAGAATTACGCAGCCGATGAATCCATCGATGGCATCGTCTATTCGATCAGCCGACCGCGCAATACCGGCGAGGGCAGCTTGAAGGGCGTGGAGGTGGGGTATACGCAGTTCTACGACTTTCTGCCGGGTTGGTGGTCCGGCTTCGGCAGTCAGCTCAACTACACGTATCTCTCGGCCGAGGCCGATTCGCCCGAGGGTATCAGCCAGCCGGTGACCAACGTGTCCAAAAATTCCTACAACGCGATTCTGATGTACGAATACGCGCGGTTCTCGGCGCGGGTCGCCTACAACTGGCGCGGCGACTATGCGGTGAGTTTCAACAGCTCAGGCGATCAGCCCGAACAGATCAATCAGGGACGGGAGAAGTGGCTGGATGCGGCCGTCAATTACGAGCTCAACAAGCATGTGACCTTGTTTGCCGAGGCCACCAATCTGCTCGGCACCACAACCAACAATTATTTCGGTCAGCGGCATGGCGACTTCCCGCGCGAGATCGCATCGCCCGAACGCACTTACACGCTGGGTTTTCGCTTCCGATTATGATGCGGATAACGCGGTCTGCGCGAGACGTTGGCATCAGGCTCACCGGCGCAACGGTAGCGTGAGCCCAGCAGAGGAGACCGTGATGACACCTGACATCGATGCACAACTGAAACAGCTTGCCGAAGCGTTGCCGGACATGCGCACTCAGCACCCGGACGACTTCTGGGATGTGTTCCGAGCCCGTTCCGAGAAAATCACCGGTGCGGCGCAGTCGCAGGAGCAGGCCGCGCAGATCGTCAAACGTATCGACGAGATATTGGCCGCCAACCAGCTGGGACCGGCCGATCCTGGGGCGTGACGCGGGACTGCTGAAGAGATGTGGCAGGTCGGAGCGTATGCCGCAAAGTCGACGTCGCAGCGCTGCAGTGCGAGTTTCACTTGAGGTGGCTGTGCCGTTGATGCGGAGCAGGCCGGCTGGCGGTGCGCATGCAGGCGATTACGTCCTTCCGGAACAGGATCTCCGTCACCCGATGACGCGGTTTTCCGCGTTGCCGCGCAGTGGCGTGGCAGTCAGCGAATTCAAGGCTGGAGAAAAATCGTCAGCTGCGCGACCTTCATACAATGTGACGATGCGTTGCGCTGCAGCAGGCGCCCTTCGCCAGGTCTCGACGCTGGCGCGACGATCGAGTCACGCAACGAAGCCCAGCATCGAGCCACATCATCCAGCTGGAGACTTCCATGAGCACGCGCCACCCGATCATTCTTGTCCTGGCCTTGTGCGTTGGCGTCGGCGTATCTGCGCAGGCGCAGAACACGACACACTCTGCAATGCCCGCCGGGCAGCAAACCGCAGGCGCAGCGACACCTGGCGAAGACGAGCGCGAGGCGCTCGGCATCCTGAGTGCCATCAACACCAGCGAAATCAACGCGGCAAATCTGGCATTGCAGAAGCAGGTGCAAGGCGGCGCGCGCGACTACGCCACGCGCATGGTCAAGGAGCATACCGACAACAACCAGAAGATCGCCAAGTGGCAACCGGACACGTCCGCCACGGGGGCAAAGCTGCAAATGACAAAGGGCAAGGCGGAATTGGCCAAGCTGCAAAAGCTGGACGGTCATGCGTTCGAAACGGCCTATATCACCGCGATGGTGAAAGACCACAGCGATGCATTGACGGCGCTCGACAACAAGCTGATCCCGCAGGTAAAGACTCCGCCGGTGCTCGAACACCTGCAGACCACGCGCCATCACGTCGCCGATCATCTGAGTAGTGCCAAGGCGCTACAGGCCACCGGCAAGAACGTAGGAGCCCTTTAAGCCATGGCTGCTTTATCGATCAATCCGGTAGGCACCGACGATGAAGGCACGCACATCGTGCGCAGCATGACCATTCGTGCCGAACCTCACCAGATACTGGATGCCTGGTGTGATGCAAATGTGCAGCAACGCGTGCTGGAAGGCGCCGCCGAACTGGTCTCCGGCGACGGCCAGGCGTCACGCTGGAAGCTGCATGCACCACTGCATCAGGATGTGCAGCTGACCCTGCGCCGCGCCGATGCGCGGCTGGGCGAGTCGGTGCGTTACGACGCCGAGGGCGAGCATGGGCTGCAGCTCACCATCGTATTGCAGGTGCACCCTGCACATGGGCGCGAAGCCAGCGAGGCGACGCTAAGTCTGCACTACGCGGTTGAAGGCATGCTGGCGCAGGTGTTGACCAAGTTGGTGAATCCCGCGCCGTACGTGCTGGCCGGCAAGGGACTACGGCGGCTGCGCGCATGGCTGGAAGCCGGTGAGGTGCCGACCTTGTTGCATACCCCAGCGGCGCGTGCGTCGACGCACGCGCATTCTTAAGGAGGGCTTTTCCGTGCGAGCACTTTGCTGGAATGGCGTTAACGATTTGCGCGTGGAAACCGTGTCCGACCCGGTGCTGGTCAACCCACGCGATGTGATCCTGAAAGTCGGGCTTACCACGACCTGTGGTTCTGATCTGCATTTCATCGACGGCTACCTGCCAACCATGCGCGAGGGCGATGTCATCGGCCATGAATTCATGGGGACGGTGGTGGAGGTAGGCACCGCGGTGAAGAACGTGCGTGTGGGTCAGCGCGTGGTGGTGCCGTCGTTTATCTCCTGTGGCGGTTGCTGGCATTGCGAGCGCAAGGAATTTTCGCTGTGCGACAACACCAACCCTAACTGGGAGATGCAGGAGCCGCTGCTTGGGCATCCAACCGCCGGCATTTATGGCTATACGCATGCCTTTGGCGGCTACGCAGGGTCGCACGCCACCTACATCCGCGTGCCGCACGCGGATGTCGGGTGTTTCGAGGTGCCTGATGGTGTGTCCGATGAGGATGCGCTATTTCTGTCGGATGCAGGTCCCACCGGTTTCATGGGTGCAGACTTCTGCGATATCCAGCCCGGCGACACGGTGGCGGTCTGGGGTTGTGGTGGGGTGGGGCTGATGGCGCAGCAAAGCGCGCGCATCCTGGGCGCAGAGCGGGTGATCGGCATCGACCGGCTGCCTAAGCGTCTGGCGATGGCGCGCGACGTATTAGGTGTGGAGGTGATCGATTATTCGGCGGTCGACAGCGTGGTGGATGTCCTGCGCGAAATGACCGGAGGGCGTGGTCCGGATGCGTGTATCGATGCGGTCGGCATGGAGGCCCATGGCACCGGCATCGGCCATACCTACGATCGGGTCAAGCAGGCCTTGCACTTGCACACCGATCGCGGCCAGGCGCTGCGCGAGGCCATCCTCGCCTGCCGCAAAGGCGGCATCCTGTCGGTTCTGGGCGTGTACGGGGTGATGGACAAGTTTCCGCTGGGTGCGGTGATGAACAAGGGCCTGACGGTACGGACCGCGCAGCAGCACGGGCAGCGATACGTGCCCAAGTTGCTGGACCTGGCGCAGGCTGGACGATTGAAATCCGGCTTTCTGCTGACCCATAAGATGCCGCTGGAAGACGCCGTGCGGGGCTACGACATGTTCAAACACAAGCACGATGGGTGCGTGCGCGCGGGGTTTGTTCCCTAGCGCCAGAGACCTTGGCAGCACTGAGTTGCCTGCGAGCGCGGCAGAAAATTGCTTGCCATCCGGCGTGCGTAACAAGCGCATGGTGCGCGCACGCTGCCAGCTGCATCGGGCGTTCTTCCTGACCTGCATGCATTGCCACGCACGTGCACCACGCCTGACCCTGCTGCACGTGTGCAGCAGGGCCTCTTCTGGGCTCAAGGATGGCTGCCCTTTGCGTCCGTGACGCCAGGAATGGGTTGGGCATCGGAAAAATGTGCACGCAATGCATCCACGCCCTCTTGTGGCTTTGCCAGCGGCACAAGATCTTGACGGTTGGCGCGGCGTTCTGCGGTGGACACCGAGACGGCCCGGTCGCGTTGTGCAACCAACCGCTGCTGCAGTTCCCCGTCGCGATTGAACGACCACGCCAGCATCGGCTCGCCCAGCGGCAAGGTGTCGCCGGGCGTGGTGCCCTTGCGCGAATGCCAGGTGTGCCAGGTCTTGCCGTAGCTGTTGATCTTGCTGCGCATCAATTCCTTCTCGGCGAGCTGCGGCAGGTTGGGAGCGGAAAGCTGGCCGGAAAGGATCTCACCGTTATGCGGATGCCAGAAGCTGCGCTCGTGTTCCGGCAACTGCGCAAACAACGTCTCGGAGATGATGTATTCGATACCGGTGAGGTTGGCGCGGTCGGTATTGCCGTCGTAGAGCGCGCATTGCGCGAGATCTTCGTTGACCTGCTGGCAATAGTGATGCGCCTCCATTTGCTCATCTGGTGCGTCCTTCATCGGATGAAAACCGACCAGATAGATGTCCAGCTTGCCGACCAGGCCGCTGGGTTGCAGCACTTTCGCGCCGGCTTCCAGCACATTGGTCTTGGCACTTTCCGGTGCGCCCGGCGGGGTGACCGACGGCGGGCTGCGCGAGCAACTGGTGCAGAGCGCAACGCCGATCAACAGTGCGGAATGTCGCATGGCGCTTCCCATCAATGAGTGTGCTTCAAGCTAAGAGCGTGGGCGGTTTGCCAGGCGTGAGCGCGGGCCGTGTCACGCAGTGCAGCTTCACCTCGCTTGAGCATCGGCTTCATCAGGCGGCGGTCATGCTGTTGCACCACGGAAGCGGCCACTTGCATGCCCATGTCAGGCACCTCACGTAAGATCGCGACGTTCAACGTCAATGGTATTGCCAGCCGTCTGCCGCACCTGCTGGAATGGTTGCAACGCGAGCAGCCGGACATCGTGGGCCTGCAGGAATTGAAGTCGACGCAGTCTGCGTTTCCTGAGCAGGCGATCCGCGATGCCGGGTACGGTGTGATTTGGCACGGCGAAAAGTCCTGGAATGGTGTGGCACTGCTTGCGCGGGGTACCGAGCCAGTGGAAATTCGTCGCGGGTTGCCCTGGGATCCGCGCGACACGCAGAGCCGCTATCTGGAGGCGGCGATTCATGGCGTGGTGGTGGCCTGCCTGTACTTGCCCAACGGCAACCCGCAGCCCGGGCCGAAGTTCGACTACAAGCTTGCATGGTTCGAGCGCCTGATCCGGCACGCGAAAACGCTGGTGGACCTGCCGCATCCCGTGGCGCTGATCGGCGACTTCAACGTGGTGCCCACCGATGCGGATATCTACGACCCCAAGGGCTGGCGCAAGGATGCCCTGCTGCAGCCGGAAAGCCGTGAGGCCTACCAGACCCTGCTAGCGCAGGGTTGGACCGATAGCTTGCCGGCAATTCACGGCCAGACGCCGATCTATACGTTCTGGGATTACTTCCGTCAGCATTTTGCGCGCGACCGTGGGTTGCGCATCGATCATCTGCTGCTCAATCGCACGCTGGGGCCCGGCTTGCAAGATGCCGGCGTCGACAAGTGGGTACGTGCACTGGAAACGGCCAGCGATCATGCACCGACCTGGATCAGCGTGCGCGTGCCGGATGCGCCCGCTGAAGCGGCGCCGGATACCACGCCTGTGGCGAAGGTGCGCAAGCCGGGCGCAGTGAAAAAGGCGGCTGTGTCCAAGGCGGCCGCGAAGAAGACGTCGAGTGTCACTGCAAAAAAAGCGGTGAAGAAGATCGCCGCAAAGAGGACCACAGCCGGATCGGCGACACCACGCAAGTCGGCGAAAAAGAACAGCTGATCAGCTCACCGGCCGGCCGGAGTCGACGCAGCCTATCTACGCTGCGCGTTCCAACTTGCGGCGCTTGACCCGCTGCAATGCGTAGCCAGTCAGGGCCGTCAGCAGGATCAGCACATTGCTGACGATAAACACCGCGTTGCCAACCAGATAGCTGTAGAGGATGAACAACACCGAGGCGCTGATCTGGCCGAGGAACAACCAGCGCGAGACGCCCTGCGCGGCATCGGAGCGCCATTGTTGGTAGATCTGCCGGATCAAGGTGGCGATCAGGATGATGCTGGCGAGCCAGCCCACGAAGTCGACGAATTGCATGCGTGCAGTTGCTGAAGGAAGGCCTGCAACCTTGCAGCGCACACTGTCTGCATACCGTTCGAGCAGCTTCAAGCGTAGTGCTCAGGGATGCCCAACACATGGCGGATAGACATACGCCGCCGCAACGGCCACGCCTGTACCTGCTGCGCCAGGGGCCGGTATCCTAGCCGGGTCATCCATTGGTCGGCACTGTCCTGCACATGATCAGCTATGCCGAAGCACTCGCGCTGGTCCACGCGCACGTCGCAACCCTCGCCAGCGAGTGGGTGGCAAGCGCCGACGCCGAGGGCCGCGTGCTCGCCGACGCCTTGTCGAGCCAGGCAGAGTTGCCGCCCTTCGACAACAGCGCAATGGATGGGTTTGCACTGGCGACCGCGGGGGTGGGTGCGTTGGCAGACAGCGAGTACGTGGTGAGCGGCACCGTTGCGGCAGGGCAGGACGCCGGTGCGGCCGCGATCGGTGCGGCCTGGGAAATCATGACCGGCGCCGGCGTGCCGCCGGGTGCCGATGCGGTGGTGCCGATCGAGCAAGTGCAGATCCTCGAACACGACGGCGAGCGCCCCTGCCGCATCCGCCTGCGCCAGCCGGTGCGTGCGGGCCAGCACATCCGCCGTCGCGGCGAAGACGTGCGCTTGCACGATCGCGTGATCGATGCCGGCACCGTGCTGCGCGGTGCGCACCTGATGCTGCTCGCCGCCCTGGGCTGCGCGCATGTGCAGGTGGTGCGGCAGCCGCGCGTGGCCTTGATGGCCACTGGACGCGAGTTGATCGGCGACCCCGCACACCCCCTGCTGCCGGGCCAGATCCGCGATGGCACCAGCAGCTATCTGTTGGCTCAGTTGCATGCCGCCGGTGCCGAGGTCGTGTGGCGCGGGCAGGTGGGCGACGACGATGTTGCGTTCGATGCGGCACTGGCACAGGCCCGCCATGCCGGTGCCGATCTCATCCTGAGTACCGGCGCGGTTTCGCGTGGTCGTTACGATTTCATCCCGGATGCGTTGGCACGTCATGCTGCCGACGTGCTGTTTCATAAGGTTGCGGTGCGACCGGGCAAACCGATACTGCTTGCACGCTTTGGTGATGGCGCGCTGTATGTGGGCTTGCCCGGCAACCCGATGGCCAGTGCGGCCGGGCTGCGATTTTTCGTCGAGCCCGCATTGCGCGGTCTGTTGGGCATGCCGGTTGAGCATGGCTTGCGCGTCGCATTAGAAGCGCCGATGCAGGCCCGGCCGATCTGGCGGCAGCATCTGCGGGCACGCCTGCTGTGCAGCGCGGCCGGGCAGTTGTCGGTGCAGATCCTGCCGCAGCAGGAGTCCTTTCGCGTGGCACCGTTGCTGCAGGCCAACGTCTGGGCAGTGCTGGAGCCGCAGGAGGAAGGAGCAGCAGCGAGCACGCATGCCGAGGTGTTCGGCTTGGGCCATCTGCAACCGGCCGCGCCGGCCATCGCGCCATGAACCTGCCGGTGCGTGCCATCCATCCTGGGGCTGTTGCATGACGCTGCAGCAGCCGTGGACGGGCGTGGTGCTGGCCGGTGGACGTTCCTCACGCATGGGGCAGGACAAGGCGTTGCTGCCCTGGCATAGGCGTCCGTTGCTGGAACAGATGCAGGCGCTGCTGCGACAGGCCGGTGCGCAACACGTGGTGGTCAGCGGCAACCGGCCCGAATACGCCGGCATTGCCGATGTCCAGCCCGAGCTCGGCCCGCTCGGAGGGCTGGCAAGCGTGATCGCAGGCGTGGCCGATGCGACCACGCTGGTGGTGGTGCCGGTGGATATGCCGCTGTTGTCGGCTGCGTTGCTGGCCAAGCTGCTGAGGCCTACGCAGTTCCGCTGTGTGGCCTTCGAGGACCAGATGCTGCCGATGTGCCTGCGCCTGGATGCCAGCGTGCGCGAGGCGTTGACGGTGTTGATGGCAGGCGCTGCATCGTCACGCTCGCTGCGCGCCTTGCAGCATTCACTGCAGTGCCATCGCGTGACTGTCACCGCCAGCGAACGCGCTGAGTTCGTCAATTGCAATACGCCCGAGCAATGGAGCCGGCTGATCCATGAAAATCCAGATTGAAGGCCAACATCTGCGGTTTCGTATCGACGAGGACGAGCTGGCCAGCCTGCTGGCCGGCCGCAGCGTCGACAATCTCAGTCGCTTGCCCAGCGGGCAGGGCGCACGGCTGGTCCGTCATAGCGTCAGCCTCACCGGTGGCCATGCGGCCTGCAATTGCGCCACCGATCATTGGCAGTTGGCGATCCCGCGCGATGCGCTGGAGGAATATGCACGGCAGTTACCGCGCCGCGATGGTCTTAAGTTCAGTTTCGATGCGGGCGCCGGGCACGCCGAGGCGATGGCCTTGCAAGTCACCTTCGACGTGGATGTGCGCGATAGCGCGCGCAAGCGCCTGCCGCGCGACTGAGTCCGCTGTCGATGGCGGTGCGCGTTCAGAGCAGGCTCGCGCGGCACTGGGTGCGCTAAGCTGCTGCCGAGCGGTCGAGCCCGCATTGCCGCGAGGAGATGGCGCATGCAGGACGTTCAAACCCGGCCGGCCTCTGCATCCGCCAGGCGCGTGTCTGGTGCCGATCTTGCCGGCAGCACTGCGCCGCGCGGCCGCGTTGGCTGTCGTCACGCGTTGGCAGGTGGCTGAGCATGCCGCGTGCAGTGGATTCGGCAATACGCAGGCAGGCGTCCTTGGCCAGCCGCCAGGCAGATCAGGCGCCGGCCAATGATCGCCGCATCGCCAATATCGTTCCCAACACGGTGCGCTCGCTGCTGGGCCTGGTCGAAGATCGCGGGCATCCGCCGGGGCGGCTGTGCAAGGGGCTGGGATTCACCGACCGCGACCTGCTGCTGTCCTACCAGCAGGTACGTGCGCTGATCCTGCGCGCGCGCCGGCTGCTGGACGAGCCGGCGATGGGCTTGGCGGCCGGCATGCGGCAACGGCCGGTGTCCTGGGGCCTGACCGGGCTGGCCATGCTCACCTGCGAAACCTTCGGCGAAGCGATCGGCTATGGGCTGAGCCATCAGCACGAAGCCGGGGCGATGATGCAGCACGTATTTGCGCAACAGGGGCGCGAAGCGTCCATCGAACTGGTGCCGCATGTGTTCGATCTGGAGATCGAGCCCTATCTCATCGAGGAAGCCTTTGCCGGCGCCCTCAATGTCAGTCGCTGCATGCTGGGTCCGGACATCCGACCGCGCGCGGTGGAACTGGCCTTCGCGCGATCGGCCCCGCTGGAGATCTACACGCGCTTTTTCCGCTGCCCGGTGCGTTTTGCTGCCGGCAGGAACCGGATGACGCTCGATGCCAAGTGGTTGGCCGCGCGGCTGCCGGGCTACGACCGCACCACCTGCGGGCTGTTGCGGCAACAATTGGAGACGCTGATCCAGCGGCCGCCGTCGCGCAATGAATTGGTCGAATCGATCGCATTGCGGCTGCGCAGCGATGCCGAGCGTGCGCCGCGGCAGCCGGAGCTTGCGCGCCAGGCCAATTGCAGCGAGCGCACGCTGCGGCGCCGGCTCGGCGCGCAGCAGGTCGGCTACCGGGCGCTGCGCGATGCCGCCCGCTACGAACGCGCGCAGGATCTGCTGCGCAATTCGCAGATGACCGTGGCCGAGGTGGCGCATGCGGTGGGATACGCCGATGCACGGGCGTTTCGGCGCGCCTTTCAACGCTGGGCTGGTCAAGCGCCCGGACAGGCGCGCGGGTCGCGATGAGCTGATCAAGGCGGGCGGGGAGTCGGGACGACATGCGTGCTGGCGTCCTATGGGAGCTTCGGAATCCGCCAGCAGTGCTCCGCCACATGCCGGCAACGGAAGTGGTGACAATCAGATGCGTCGCGCGTTCGCTTGCACCGGAATGGGCGGGTCTGCGCATTGATCAGGCGGCACCACTTCCCAGCCATCCTGGCATGGGCGAATCAGGCCGCGTTGCTGCAGCGATGCAAGATAGGTGCGATGCCCGCGCTCGGCGCTGCGCGCGAACAGCGGCAGGGCGCGCGTCAGCAGGTTGGGCAGCAACATGGCCAGCCGCACCGTCCACGACTCGCTGGGGCGCACGAAGCGCTCCAGGCACGGCGCATCCAGGCAGCGCAGCACCTGCAGTGCGACTTCGTCAGGCTGTTGCGGCCGATCCATGAACTGTAGCTTGTTGCCGCCGTGGAGGGCCTCGCGCATCAGCATCGGGGTGTCGGTGGCCGACGGGTTGACGATGGAGACGCGAATGCCCAGGCGCACGCCATCCGGTCCCAGGCAGAGCATGGCACCGCGCAGACCGAACTTGCTGGCCGAATAGACCGTCGACTCGGGCAACGGGAACATGCCGCCCAGCGAGACGATGTTCACCACGCGCCCGTCGCCAGCGCGCTGCAGTAGCGGCAGTAACCGGTGCGTCAGCAACAACGGCGCCAGCAGGTTCAACTCCAGTTCGCCGCGGATCGACTCGGGCGTGCGCTTTTCGAACGGCGTGGTGCCGACGATGCCGGCGTTGTTCACCAGTATCTGCAATTGCCCCCAGTCCGTGTCGAGTCGCTCTGCGAGCCGGTCGCGCGAAGCGGAGTCGGTCAGGTCGGCGACCTGCGCGCATGCCAATGGACCCAGCGCCTGCACCGCACGTGCCAGTGCATCGGCATCGATATCCACCAACAGGCAACGTACGCCGCGCTGTATCAGGCGCGCGGCGATCGCGCGTCCCAGTCCGCCGGCGCCGCCTGTGATCACCGCATGCCAGCCGCGCAGATCCTGCGGCCTAGCCATGGGCAACCTCGCTATCGGCCAGCCGTGCGGTGGAGGTAGTGCGCATGCGTGGATCGCCACTGGCGTCGAGCTTGAGCGCGTCGTACATGTGTTCGCCCAGCTCGCCCCAGCCCAGTTGTCTGCGCAGCTGCTGCAGATAGCGTTTGAATGCATGCGCCTCGATGTAGACGGCGTGGCGCTGCGATGCCACGAAACGGATGCCGCCGGACAGGTCCGGCGTATCGTTTTCGATCAACGCATCGAATCGGCGTGCGCTGGCCGGATCGCGGCGTTGCGCGGTCAGGTAGGACGCGATCATGTGGGCCTGGGTGTCGAACAGCTTGTACGCGCTGGAATTGGTTTCCAGGTAGCCGATCCCGAACAGGTTGCGATGCGTGCGGTTGAACATCGACAGGTACATCTGCGGGCGTCCGCCGTTCCAGAGGAAATACGCGCTGGCGTACGGGCAGCTCCAGCGGTAGCCAGTGGCGCAGAGCAGCAGTTCGATCTGCTCGCGGCTGCCGTCCTTGAACACCACGTGCCTGCCGTCCAGTCGCTCGATATCGGGTTTGACAGCGATGTTGCCGTGCTGCAGATGGTGCAGCAGCTGGGCGTTGAGCAACGGGTGACTCTCGAACAAACGGTGGTCCGGCTTGGGCAACCCCAGCTTGGTCAGATCGCCGTTGACCAGGCGCAGCAGCGCCGAGAAGATCGGGCGCGCCAGCCATAACGGCAGGTGCGGGCCGGTCTCGGCGATCTGGTCGACCGGAATCCCCATCAAGTGCTTGGGAATGAAGTGATAGCCACGGCGCACGCTGAGAAAGGCGCGCTGCGCATGCATGGCCGCCTCGCAGGCGATGTCCGCGCCGGAGTTGCCGGCGCCCAGCACCAGCACGCGCTTGCCGCGGAATTCGTCGCCATGCCGGAAACTCACCGAGTGGCGGATGTCGCCATCGAAGTGGCCTGGCAATTGCGGCATGCTGGGGTCCCAGTTGACGCCCGATGCGCAGATGACCGCGGCGTAGATGCGCTGCGAGCCATCGGCCGACGCCACCTGCCAGCGCCCGTCCGCCTGTTTGTCGATGCGCAGGACGGCGGTGTCGAACTGGATCTTCTCGCGCAGACCAAACGTCTGGGCGAAGCTGCGCAGGTAGGCCAGGATCTGTCGATGCGACGGGTAGTCGGGGTAATGGCGCGGCATGGGATGGCCGATGAAGGCCGATAGATCGCGCGAGGAAATGAAGTGGGTGGAGTCGTAGATCGGCGAGCCGGGGTTGCTGACGTCCCATATCCCGCCAAGGTCGCCGTGGCGTTCGAACTGGTCGTAGTCCAGCCCCTGCGCCTTCAGCGCACGCGCCGCGCTGAGCCCACCCGGGCCAGCACCGATGATGCAGACCGCATCGCTGCGGTCGAGCTGGAATGGTTGGGACGGAGAAGGCGTACGCATGGTCGTGGCGATGTCCGAGCCGAGATGACGTGCTCGACTGTAGGCGGATGAGCGCCCGGCGCTGGGGACTTTTTCGGCCAGGCAGAGGGCGAAACCGGCCACGCTGGGCAACTGTTGCCCGCGTTCCCGTACGCAGTGACGTGGTGCCGATGACAAGCGCTGGCGGCTAGCAGTCGAGCGCCATTGCGCAGCGGCGGGCCGCCATTTCCCGCAGACGCGTTGCGCGGCGCTCCGGCGACCGGCGTCGCGAACGCACGTGTCGGCAGCAGGACACGGCGCGCCGAGCGTTGCCTGCGAGCGATGCGCAGTCGCGTCCAAGCGCGTCGAAACCGGATCTATCACTGGCAAGGTGCCGGTATGAGCGCACCGTCGATGCGGGCTGACAACAACCTGTCTGAGTGCGTGAGCTGTTCTTGCACAATCCCTGACGCCAGATCAAAAAAGGCCGGCTCTCTCGAGCCGGCCTTTCGCTGATCCATTCAACCTCGATCAGGCGTTTGCGAACGCCAACAGATCCTTGTTGAACTGGTCCGCATGGGTAACGGTCAGGCCATGCGGCGCGCCGGCATAGATCTTCAATTCTGCATTCTTGATGATCTTGGCCGACATCTTGCCGGACGCATCGATCGGCACGATCTGATCGTCGTCGCCGTGTACCACCAGCGCCGGCACATCGATCTTCTTCAGGTCGGGCGTGTAATCGACTTCGGAAAATTCCCTGATGCAGTCGTACTGGCCCTTGTGCCCACCCAACATGCCCTGCAGCCAGAACGCATCGCGCATGCCTTGGGTGACCTTGTTGCCATCGCGGTTGGCGCCGAAGAACGGCGTGGTCAGGTCCTGGTAAAACTGCGACCGATCCTTGGCCACGCCGTCGCGAATGCCGTCGAACACGCTCATCGGCAGGCCGCCCGGGTTGGTCGGGCTCTTGACCATCTGCGGCGGCACGGCGCCCACCAGCACCACCTTGGCCACGCGCTTGCTTCCATGGCGGCCGACGTAATGCGCCACTTCGCCACCGCCGGTGGAATGGCCCACCAGGATTGCGTCTTTCAGATCCAGCGCCTCGATCACCGCAGCCAGATCGTCGGCGTAGGTATCCATATCGTTGCCGTCCCAGGTCTGCGACGAACGGCCGTGGCTGCGGCGGTCATGCGCAATCACGCGATAGCCGTGCTGGCCCATGAACAGCATCTGCGCATCCCAGGCATCGGCGCTAAGCGGCCAGCCGTGCGAAAACACGACCGGTTGGCCCTTGCCCCAGTCCTTGTAGAAAATAGTGGCGCCGTCGGGACGTTTGACGAAATTGGACATCTGCTTGACTCCGTGAGTGGACGAGTGGGGCGGCGAGGTGGATGGCATGCGCGTGGCCGCGGCAGCGCTGGCGAGATGTGGCAGCGATAACGCTGCCACGGCTGCCGTGCCGGAAATGAGAAAGTGGCGGCGCCCGGCATCGGCCGGATGCGCCTCGAACGGATCCATAAGAACTCCTGCAGGCGAGGGCATGCAGCCCGGCGGTCGCATGCGCGCGTTGGCGCGTCATGTCAGGCATGCCCAAGCAGCGCAAGGCCACTGCAGGCAACGGACAGACCGGTGCATGCGCCAAGTAGAGCGCGTGATGCTCGAGGCAGATTGCACGCGCGTGCGCAGTGCACCCACGAGTACAGAATGTGATCGATTCGCGCGATGCGCAGCCGTCATGGAAGAATCGTAAGCATGCGCACAGCGCTTGCAGCTGCTTCGAGCAAGTCTGGCGCGGTACTTCGCTCTTCAATCACGTCGCCGAACCTGTCTGGTGCGGCGAGGGCACCGCACCCCGACGCCGTCGATTCCGCTGAGAGACCTTGCCCACCCATCATTGCAGGACACGTTTTGGAATCTCTCAAGCATCACCAACAGCGATGGTGCGCGTTGAAGGGAAGAAAGCGCGACACCGTCTTCCAGTTGTCCGGGCGATAGGAAACACTTGATCGAACGCTGGCGCAATACCCGCACCGATGCCGCATCTCAATGCAGCGCGGTATCCCACAGCAGCTTCAGATTGAGGCATACGATCACCGCAGCGATCACCCACGCGATGCGTATCAGCCACGCTGGCGCTACCAGCGCGCCCATCAACTGCCGGTCGGACACGAAGCGCACCAGCGGAATCACCGCAAACGGCAGCTGCATCGACAACACCACCTGGCTGAGTACCAACAACCGTGCGGTACCGGCTTCGCCATACAGCCAGGTCACGATGACCACCGGCACGATGGCGATGCCGCGGGTGAGCAAGCGCCGTATCCATGGCGGCAGGCGTAATTGCAGGAAGCCTTCCATCACGATCTGCCCGGCCAGCGTTGCGGTCACGGTGGAGTTGATGCCCGAGGCGAGCAGCGCCACCGCAAACAGCGTCGAGGCCAGGCCGACGCCAAGCATCGGCGCCAGCAACGCATGCGCCTGTTCGATCTCCTGCACGTCGGTGCGGCCCTGCGCATGGAACACCGCCGCGGCCAGGATCAGGATCGAGGCGTTGATGAACAGCGCGAACATCAACGCCACCGTGCTGTCTGTGACCGCCCAACGCAGCGCGGATTTCCGGCCGACATCGGTCCGTGGATATGCGCGCGTCTGCACGATCGACGAGTGCAGATACAGGTTATGCGGCATCACCGTCGCACCGATGATGCCGATCGCCAGATACAACGCCTGCGGGTCGGTGACCACCTGGGCATGCGGAATGAAACCGCCCAGTACCGCCGCGATCGGTGGCGCGGCCAACGCGATCTGGATGCCGAAACACACGAAGATGATCAGCAGCAGCGCGATCACGAAGGCTTCCAGCGCGCGGAAACCGCGGTTCATCAGCAGCAGCACCAGCACCACATCCACCGCGGTGATGATCGCGCCCATGGTGAGCGGAATCCCGAACAACAGCTTCAACGCAATCGCGGTACCGATTACCTCGGCCAGATCGCAGGCGATGATGGCCAGCTCGCAAATGCCCCACAGGGCCAGATTGACGCCACGCGGATAACGCACGCGACAGGCCTGCGCCAGGTCCAGCCCGGTGGCGATACCCAGCCGCGCCGACAGGCCTTGCAGCACGATCGCCATCAGGTTCGACAACAGGATCACCGACAGCAGCAGGTAGCCGAACTGCGAGCCGCCGGCCAGATCGGTGGCCCAGTTGCCCGGGTCCATATAGCCCACCGACACCATGTAGCCAGGTCCCAGGAAGGCCAGCAGACGGAACCACCAATGGCCGCCGTTGGGCACGGAGACGCTGGCTTGGTGGTCGCCCAGACCGCCGATGGCGGTGGCTGACGATGGTGCTGAGGCGGCGGTGTCGGCGGGCATGCAGCTTGGTCGAAACGGGTCTAGCGAATGATATAGCAGTTGCTATGCTATTGAGCATTGGCAATTTCAATCGTATTGATCTGCTGCGTGCTTCAAACTATGCGCTCCGGCATCGATGCCGGCGACGATGACGAGGAAGAGGGTGGGCAAGAGCGAAAAGGTGGAAGCGGCCGCGCCGGTCCTGATCGATGCGCAGGTGCACATGGAGAGCTTCCGTCAGGTACGCGAAGCGCGCCGCGCCGAGCTGGTCGAGGACTACGTGGAGCTGATCTCCGATCTACTGGTGGATGGCGGCGAGGCACGTCAGGTCGATATCGCGGCGCGCCTGGGCGTCGCGCAGCCCACCGTGGCCAAGATGCTCAAGCGGCTGGTGCGCGACGGTTGGGTCGTGCAGCGGCCCTACCGCGGGGTGTTCCTGACCCCGGCCGGCGAGGCGCTGGCCGCATCCAGCCGGCAGCGCCACCAGATTGTGGAGCGCTTCCTGCTTGCGCTCGGCATCGATGAAGCCACCGCGCGTCGCGACGCGGAGGGCATCGAACACCATGTCAGCGAAGCCACGGTTGCCGCGTTCGCCGCGTTCCTGGACCGCCAGGGCGGTTCGGCCCCGTGAGCATGCCCACCGCTACGCCGACCGATACGCCGCACGCGACGATCGATATGCACTGGATGCAGCACGCCTTGCAATTGGCCGAGCGTGCCGAGCGCGACTATGACGAGATCCCGGTGGGCGCGGTGCTGGTCGATGCGCAAGGCAACGTGCTTGGCGAAGGCTGGAACTTCAATATCGCCAGCCACGATCCCAGCGCGCATGCCGAAATCGTGGCGATGCGCGAAGCCGGGCGCAGGCTGGCCAATCACCGCCTGATCGGCTGCACGCTCTACGTCACCCTGGAGCCGTGCGCGATGTGCGCGATGGCGATGATTCATGCGCGGATCGCGCGCGTGGTGTTCGCCGCCTGCGATCCCAAGACCGGCGCCTGCGGCAGCGTCTTCGACCTGCTGGCCGACCCGCGCCACAATCATCGCGTGCAGGTCAGCGGCGGCGTGCTCGCGGCCGAGGCGAGCCTGCGGCTGACCAATTACTTCAGGGCCAAACGCGGCAAGCCGCCACTTGCGCCCTGAGCGACGCGGCCGCGGTATGATGCGCGCCCTTTCCAGCACCCGGCCGGCGACGGCCCCCCACAGGACGGCGACATGGCAGAGAACCTTGCAGGCAACGACCGACTGATCTGGATCGATCTGGAAATGACCGGCCTGGATACCGATCGCGATTCCATCATCGAGATCGCCACCATCGTGACCGATGCGCAGTTGAACGTGCTTGCCGAGGGGCCGGAACTGGCCATTGCGCATCCGCTGGAAACCCTGGAAGCGATGGACGAATGGAACCGCAATCAGCATCGCCGCTCGGGTCTGTGGCAGCGCGTGCTCGACAGTCAGGTGACCCACGCGCAGGCCGAAGCGCAGACGGTGGCATTCCTGGGCGAGTGGATCCGCGCCGGCGCCTCGCCGATGTGCGGCAACTCGATCTGCCAGGATCGCCGCTTCCTGCACCGGCAGATGTCGCGCCTGGAGCGCTATTTCCATTACCGCAACCTGGACGTGTCGACCATCAAGGAGCTTGCGCGACGTTGGGCGCCGACGGTGGCCAACGGGTTTGCCAAGAGTTCTGCGCATACCGCCCTGAGCGATGTGCGCGATTCAATCGACGAGTTGCGCCACTATCGTCAGTTCATGGGGGCGCTTGGTGGCGATACCCAGGCCGACGTGCCGGCCTGAGCGCTGGCCATGGCGTGGTTGCATGCTGTTGGCGTCTCACTGGTGTCCAACGCCAACGGCACGCACGCGTGCGGCAGCTAATTTCCAAGCCGACTGCGCGGGTTGGAAGCCACACGGTGGCAACGCATCCAATAAATGCATCCAACACGAAAAGCATCAACAAAAAGGCCGCATCGTTCGACGCGGCTTTTTGCTTTTCCATCACGCCATCGCGTGCATCAACGCGCCAATGAAGGCCCCTTGCTCAGGTCGCCATCGTCGGCGATGCCTTTCAGCAACAGGTCGGAGATCGGCTTGCCATCGGCATCGTGGTGATACACGTGCAGGTCGCGCTGCGGGTAGGGGATGTTGAGTCCGTTTTCCAGCAACTGGTTGCGGATCTGCTCCAGCGTGGTGCTCTTGGCGGCGCCGAAGTTGCCGTTGGTCGCATACGCGAACAACATCAGGTCGACCGTACTCTCGCCCAGGTTGGTCACCTGCACGAATGGTGCAGGCGATTCCAGGATGTTCGGGTTGTCCTGGGCGATCTGCAGCAACAGCTGCTGCGCTTTCTTCAGATCGTCTTCATAGCCCACGCCGACCGTCACTTCCAGGCGGCGGTTGGGCAAGGTGCTGTAGTTGACGATGGGGGCAGTGGTAATCGTGCTGTTTGGCAGGGTGATCATGCGTTCGTCGAACGAACGGATCCTGGTCTGGAAGATCCGGATCTCGTCGACGATGCCTTCCTGGCCGGCAATCAATACGTGATCACCATCGCGCATCGGCCGCAGCACGATGAGCATCACGCCAGCAGCGATGTTGGACAGCGAATCCTTCAGCGCAAGACCGACCGCCAGGCCCGCTGCGCCGAGCACTGCGATCAGCGAGGTCGGTGGCACACCGATCTGACTCAACGCGCTGACGAAAACCAACACCAGCAACAACGCGTACATCACGTTGCGCAGGAAGTTGGTGAGCGTGATCTCGACGCGTGCGCGGGTAAGCGCACGGTGCAACCATTGACTGAGTTGCCGCGCCAGCCACATGCCGACCACGACGATCAGCAGTGCCATCCCCCAATTGACCGCGTACTGCGCCCACGGGATGGCGGCCCAATTGAAGGCCGGCTCGCTGGTCGCGGCCGGCTTCGCGGCTGCCGCTCCTGCTGCCGCAACCGGTTTTGCAGCAGCTGCCCCTGCAGCTGCCGCCCACATTGCACCCATCGGTCCCATCAGCCCTCGCTCTTGAGCTTGGCCAGACGCAGCCAGGTGTCGACCACGGTGTCAGGATTCAATGAAACCGATTCGATGCCTTCCTGCATCAGCCATTCGGCCAGTTCCGGGTGGTCGGACGGCCCCTGGCCGCAGATACCCACGTACTTGCCCTTGGCGCGCGCCGACTTGATCGCCATCGACAGCAGCTTCTTCACCGCCGGATTCCGCTCGTCGAACAGGTGCGCGACGATCGACGAATCGCGATCCAGGCCCAGGGTGAGCTGGGTCAGGTCGTTGGAGCCGATCGAGAAGCCGTCGAAGATCTCCAGGAACTCATCGGCCAGCAGCGCGTTGGACGGCAGCTCGCACATCATGATGATCTTTAGCCCGTTCTCTCCTTGCTTGAGCCCGTTCTGCTCCAGCACTTCGATCACCTTGCGACCTTCTTCCAGCGTGCGCACGAACGGGATCATCACCCAGAGGTTGTCCAGGCCCATCTCGTTACGCACCTTGAGCACCGCCTTGCATTCCAGCGCGAACGCCTTGGTGAAGGAGGGGTCGACGTAACGGCTGGCGCCGCGGAAGCCGATCATCGGGTTTTCTTCATGCGGCTCGTAACGCGAACCGCCGATCAGGTTGGCGTATTCGTTGGACTTGAAGTCCGACAGACGCACGATCACCGTATTCGGCGCAACCGACGCGGTCAGCGTAGCGATGCCTTCGGCCAGGCGATTGACATAGAAGCTCACCGGATCGCCATAACCGGCAATCTTGGCGTCGATCTTCTTGCGAACGTCGGCGTCCTGCTTGTCGTATTCCAGCAGCGCGTTCGGGTGGATGCCGATGTGCGCAGCGATTATCATCTCAAGACGCGCAAGACCAATGCCGGCATTGGGCAACTGGCCGAAGTCGAAGGCCCGCTCCGGGTTGGCCACGTTCATCATGATCTTGAGCGGGGCAGGCGGCATGTTGCCCAGATCGGTGGTGGTGCGCTCGAACGGCAGCAGGCCCTCGTAGATGAAGCCGGTGTCGCCTTCGGCGCAACTGACCGTCACTTCCTGGCCGTCGCTGAGCACGTCGGTGGCATTGCCCGAGCCCACCACCGCCGGCACGCCGAGTTCACGCGCGATGATCGCTGCATGGCAGGTGCGGCCGCCGCGGTTGGTGACGATGGCAGAGGCGCGCTTCATCACCGGCTCCCAATCGGGGTCGGTCATGTCCGCAATCAACACATCGCCAGCCTGGACGCGATTCATGTCGTCCAGCGAGCGCACCACACGTGCCACGCCGCTACCGATCTTGGCACCGACGGCGCGGCCTTCGGCCAGGATCTTGGCGTCCTTGGCTTCCAGCGCAAACCGTTCGATCTGGGTCGCGTGGCTGCGCGACTTCACCGTCTCAGGACGCGCCTGCACGATGAACAACTTGCCGCTGACCCCGTCCTTGGCCCACTCGATGTCCATCGGGCGGCCGTAATGCTTTTCGATCACCAATGCCTGCTTGGAAAGTTCCTGCACGTCCTCGTCGCTGATCGAGAAGGTGCTGCGCAGTTCCACCGGCGTGTCTTCGGTGCGCACCCGCTCGCTGGGCACGTCCGAATAGACCATGCGGATGGCCTTGCTGCCGAGCGAGCGGCGCAGGATCGCCGGCTTGCCTGCAGTGAGCGTGGGCTTGTAGACATAGAACTCGTCCGGGTTAACCGCGCCCTGCACGACCATTTCGCCCAGGCCGAAGCTCGATGTGACGAACACCACATCGCGGAAACCGGATTCGGTGTCCAGCGTGAACAACACGCCGGCCGCACCCACGCCCGAGCGCACCATCAACTGCACGCCGGCCGACAGGAACACGTCTTCGTGCTTGAAGCCGTGATGCACGCGATAGGCGATCGCACGATCGTTGTAGAGGCTGGCGAACACTTCCTTGACCTTGTGCACCACATCGTCGGCGCCGGTCACATTGAGGAAGGTCTCCTGCTGGCCTGCGAACGAGGCGTCCGGCAGGTCCTCGGCGGTTGCCGAGGAGCGCACGGCCACGGCAACCTGGCCGCCGCCGTTTTCGGCGCACAACTGGGCGTAGGCGCTGCGGATGTCGCGGTCCAGTTCGGGCTGCAGCGGGGCATCGATCACCCAGCCGCGGATTTCCTTGCCGGCCAGCGTGAGTGCGTTGACGTCTTCGACATCCAGCGTTGCCAGCTTGTCGAAGATGCGCTTGGACAGATCGTTGTGTGCGATGAAGTCCTTGAAAGCTTCCGCGGTGGTCGCATATCCACCGGGAACCGAGACGCCCAACCCGGCCAGGTTGCCGATCATCTCGCCAAGTGAGGAATTTTTACCGCCTACGCGGGCCAGGTCGGCCAGGCGTAGCTCATGCAACCACAGGATATTCTCGTTCAAGCGCGATGCTCCGTAAGGCCATCGCCCGAGCGGGCTGAATGGCCGCGACCGTAGGAAGAAGCCGCTATGATGCAGTGCACAGCGGAACCTGCACAAGCATGAATCCGTAAGTTTTGGACACCAGTTCAAAGAGGTGGTCTTGATGTCAACAATTCGGCCGGTGTTTTACGTCTCCGATGGAACCGGTATCACCGCTGAAACGATTGGGCATAGCCTGCTCACGCAGTTCAGCGGTTTCAACTTCGTCACCGACCGCATGTCGTTCATCGATGATGCAGATAAAGCGCGCGATGCGGCCATGCGTGTGCGCGCCGCAGGCGAGCGGTACCAGGTGCGCCCGGTCGTGGTCAATTCGTGCGTCGATCCACAATTGAGCATGATCCTGGCCGAAAGTGGCGCGCTGATGCTGGATGTGTTCGCACCCTTCATCGAGCCGCTGGAGCGCGAGCTCAATGCGCCGCGTCATTCGCGCGTGGGCCGCGCGCACGGCATGGTCGACTTCGAAACCTATCACCGCCGCATCAACGCGATGAACTTCGCGCTGAGTCATGACGATGGCATTGCGCTCAATTACGACGAGGCCGATGTGATCCTGGTGGCGGTGTCGCGCGCGGGCAAGACACCGACCTGTATCTATCTGGCCTTGCATTACGGCATTCGCGCCGCCAACTATCCGCTCACCGATGAAGATCTGGAAAACGAGCAGTTGCCTCCGCGGTTGCGTAATTACCGCAGCAAGTTGTTCGGTTTGACCATTGATCCTGAGCGGTTGCAGCAAATTCGTCAGGAGAGGCGCGCCAATTCGCGCTACAGCGCGGCAGAGACCTGCCGGCGTGAAGTGGCGATCGCCGAGCGCATGTTCCAGATGGAGCGCATTCCCTCGCTCAGCACCACCAACACCTCGATCGAAGAAATCTCCAGCAAGGTGTTGTCCACTCTGGGCTTGCAGCGCGAGATGTTTTGATCGGGGATCAGGCTTGGCAGCCGCCACGAGGCTCTTGCGAACGTGCGCACCGGATGGAGCGCTACCGGTGCCGTTGCGGCGGCGGCTAGGGGAGTAAAGCGGGCGGGGCAGTGCTCCACCAAGGTAGGCCTGTCGTTGGGCCCCCGTCAATGCTGCCCGTGCGGCGGCGCAGCGTGTAGGATCGGTCCATGGCGCAAGCACTGAGCAAACTCGAACGCATTCCCAAACTGAGCCGCTTCGGCTGGCTGATGGGCTTGTATGCAGAAAACTTCCAACATCTGACCCGGTTATTTGCCCCGGCCGATCTGGCGCCGGGCTCGTACGTGTCCTCGATCGGCGATGGCCTGAACCTGCGGCTGGACGTGATCGAATGCCACCGCTACACGGTGGAACTGCGCCTGACCTACGACCTGTGCGACCCGGTCACCGGCGAGCCGGACCCGTCGGCGTATGTGCGGCTGTACCGCGATGCGCGCCAGGCCGAGACCACGCATTGCTATGTCGGTCGGCGCTGGCAGGACGTGATGGGCATGTTCCCGCCGCCGGCCGAGCTGATCAGCCACCGCATGCGCATGAATACGTTTCTGGGCAAGTGGCTGGAGTATTTGGCCGAACGCGGACACGGCGTTGCGACCCTGCGCCTGGATACCGATCGCGTGGCACCGCCGCGCCCGAACCCGCAGGCCGCCGTCGGCTGAGCCGGCGTTGCCGCCGCGTGCGCATGTCGCTTCAGTCATACTGATGCGCTTCGTGTCAGATCCCATGCCATGCCCTATACCCCGATTGTCGCCACGCTCGGCTACCTGTTGTCGCCGGACGGCACCCAGGTGCTGATGATCCATCGCAATGCCCGCCCCGGCGACCAGCATCTGGGCAAATACAACGGCCTGGGCGGCAAGATGGAGCCGGACGAAGACGTGCTGGCTTGCATGCGCCGCGAGATACGCGAGGAAGCCGGCGTCGACTGCGGCCAGATGCAGTTGCGCGGCACCATCAGCTGGCCGGGCTTCGGCAAGCAGGGCGAAGACTGGCTGGGCTTCGTGTTCCTGATCCACAGCTTCGAGGGCACACCGCACATCTCCAATCCGGAGGGGACGCTGGAGTGGATCGCGATCGAGCGGATGGATCAGGTGCCGATGTGGGAAGGCGACCGCAATTTCCTGCCGCTGGTATTTGATGGCGATCCGCGCCCGTTCCACGGCGTCATGCCCTATCGCGACGGGCGCATGCAGTCGTGGACGTATTCGCGGATCTGATCGCTGCGCGTGCACAGCGTGGGGCGCGTGCCGCCGGCACTGCGCCGGCAGAGATCTAGCCGGGCCCGACTGCTGTAGATCGACGTCCTCGGCGCGGGAGATAGGTCAGCGGACCAGCGCTGCACATCCGATCGGCGAGCCGTGCCGGCTGGCAGCGCAGCATTCAGTCCAGCCAGGCTCAACCGTTCGGCGTTGCAGATCGAGCGTCGGGGAGTCTCTCGGTTTTCCGCAGAACGGCAGGCCTCGCCCACTTCTCCACACCCCCTGTGGATGGACGCTGCGCAAGTCTGTGGACAAGTGCGCGGACCCCCTGCGCCATCTGGCACGCGCGATGGCTGATCAAAATTTCGCCAGTGTGATCATTGGGCCGTCCAGCCGCCATCGATGGCGATGGCCTGCCCGGTGATGTTGCGCGCGGCATGCGACATCAGAAACGCCACGGTGCCGGCCAGCTCGTCGTAGTCGATGAAGGCGCCCTTGGGCATCGGCTTGAGCATCACATCGCGCACCACCTCGTCCTCGGTGATGCCGCGGATGCGCGCCTGATCGGCAATCTGCCGTTCCACCAGCGGCGTACGCACATAGCTGGGGCAGAGCGTGTTGACGGTGATGTCGCAATCGGCGGTTTCCAGCGCGATGACTTTGGTCAGGCCGACCAGGCCATGCTTGGCGGCCACATACGCACTTTTGTATGGGCTGGCCACCAGCGAGTGGATGCTGCCGATATTGACGATGCGGCCATAGCCGGCCGTACGCATGCCGGGCAGCACGGCGCGACTGAGGCGTGCGGCGCCGGTGAGCATCACATCCACCAGCAGCGCCCACTGCTGCATCGGGAACTCCTCGAGTGCGGCCACATGCTGCAGGCCGGCGTTGTTCACCAGTACCTGCGGGGCGCGCGATGCATTGGCCAGTGCCCGCGCAATGCTGTCTGCATCGGTCACGTCCAACGCCAGCGCCTCCGCCGAGCCGCCTGCCTGGCGCAATGCATCCGCCGTGCGCTCGGCGGCCGCTAGCTGCACATCGCTGACGAGCAGATGATGGCCGTCGGCCGCCAGTTGGGTGGCGATACCGGCGCCAATGCCGCTGCCCGCGCCGGTGATCAGGATGCTGCGCATCGGATGTCCTCGTGAAGTCGTGCGCGGCCGGGAGCGGTCACGCGGATCGCCAGCCTAGCCGAGTGCAGCGAAACGGTCGCCTGCATGGCGCGCGCGCGTTACCCTTTGTGTCTTGCTCACCTTAGGTTCCGCATGAAACGCCATTTTTCGATGCTGCGCGATTTCCAACTCGCGGACTGGTTCACGCTTGCCAACGCGTTCTGCGGCACCGGTGCGGTGTTTGCGGCCATGCGGTTCCTGCAAGAGGGGCATCGCGGCGATCTGCTGCTTGGCATGGCATTGATCCCGCTGGCGTTCGTGTTCGATGCGCTGGACGGGCACGTGGCACGCTGGCGCAAAGCGTCGTCCACGCTGGGCCGCGAACTGGATTCGTTGGCGGACGTGATCTCCTTCGGCGTGGCGCCGGCGGCGTTGGGCTATGCCTGCGGCATGCGCGGCGGTTGGGACTGGCTGGTGCTGAGCTATTTCGTCTGCTGCGGGGTCAGCCGGCTGGCGCGCTACAACGTCACTGCCGAAGAGATCGCTGGCGAGGCCGACAAGGTGCCGTATTTCGAAGGCACGCCCATTCCGACCAGCCTGGTACTGGTGATCCTGCTCGCGGTTGCCGCCAGCAGCGGGCACATCGGCGACACCTTGTGGTGGGGCCAATGGCAGCTGGGGCCATGGCAGTTCCATCCGCTGGTGCTGCTGTTTGCGGTGTCCGGCTCGCTGATGATCAGCAAGACGCTGCGTATCCCCAAACCCTGAGCGGCACACCGCGACGCACGCGGTAGGATGGCTGGGTAAAGGTCACTGGATGGGATGATGGCAAGCAGCGGTTCGGACAACGGCAACTTCGACGACAAGGCGCGCCAATACTGGGCTGCCTGGGGAGATGCCATGCGCCACGGCCAGGCCGGCGCCGCTGCGCAACAACCGCCGCCCACGTCCGGTAGCGACGCCCCGCAGGATTGGCGCAAGGCCGTGGATTGGTGGTCGCAAGTGCTGCCCACCCAGGCCGCCCCGCAGGCGCAGGAAGCCATCGACCGCTTTCGCACCCAGGCCGGCGATTGGTTCGGCACCATGCAGCAGGTGGCCGCGCAGTTTGCCGGGCACGACACCTCGGCCAATGAAGTCGCCGATGCCTGGCGCCAGGCCGTACAAGGGCAGGGCGAGCAGCTGATGCAGTGGACGCTGGGTTCGCTGCGCGGCGGCAGCCCGGGCGGGTTCGACCCGTGGCTGCAGGACGCGGCGCAAGCGCTGCAAAAGTGGCGCGAGGAAAATGCGCCCTGGCTGGACATGCCGGCGTTCGGGTTGAACCGCAACCACCAGTCGCGCCTGCAGAAACTGGCACGCGCGCAGCAGGAGTTCCAGGCCCAGTCGGAGGCCTATGGCGAGCAACTCAAGGCCTCGATCGAGCAGGCGTTTGCGCGTTTCGCGTCCAAGCTGAGCGAGCACGAGAGCAGCGGCAGCCAGTTGACCAGCGCCCGCGCCCTGTTCGATCTATGGATCGAAGCGGCCGAAGAGTCCTATGCCGATGTCGCCTTGTCGGAGCAGTTCGGCAAGGTGTACGGCGGCTTTGCCAACGCGCACATGCGCCTGCGCGCTGCGCTGCAGGAAGAGGTCGAGCAACTCAGCGAACGCTTCGGCATGCCCACACGTTCGGAGATGGACGCCGCGCATCGCCGCATTGCCGAACTGGAACGCCTGGTCAGGCGGATGCTGCGTAACGCAGCTTCGCCGGCGAGCAAGCCCGCTGCATCGGCGCAGCGTGCACCGGAGACACCGGCAGCGGGCAAGCGCGCGTCGTCCGCCGGGGCCAGCGCTGTCGCGCGGCCGGCCGGCGCAGCACGGGCAGTCAAGCAGGGTGCATCGAAGAAGGCGCCCGTCGACAAGACCGCGACGAAAAAGGCGGCTCCCAAAAAGACGCCAGCCGTTGCTAAGTCGACGAAAACGACCTCGCCCAAGAGGCACGGTGGCGCGACATCCTCGCCCGAGCCTGCGGCCCGCAAACGCGCCGCAGCTAAAAAACGTGGAGCGCAGGCATGAAAGGCCCATTGGGATTCAGCGCCGAAGACCTGATGCAGGAAACCCTGTCGATGCAACGCAAGTTGCGCGAAGGGCTCAAGCTGCTGCCGGGCGTGGACGATGTGGATTACGGCGTCACCGAGCGCGAAGAAATCTGGCGCGACGGCAAGGTGGTGCTATATCGCTTCATCGGCGAGCAGGCGCCGGTGGCCAAGACGCCGCTGCTGATCGTCTATGCATTGGTCAATCGCCCCTACATGGTCGATCTGCAGGCGGACCGCTCGCTGGTGAAAGGGCTGTTGAGTCACGGCCAGGACGTCTACGTGCTGGATTGGGGCTACCCGGACCGCTCCGAGCGCTACCTCACCCTGGAAGATTATTTGCTGCGCTACATCGACGGCGCGGTGGATCATCTGCGCGCGCAGTCCGGGCTGGACGCGATGGATGTGCTCGGCATCTGTCAGGGCGGAACGTTCTCGTTGTGCTACGCCGCGCTGCAACGCGACAAGGTGCGCAACCTGATCACCATGGTGACGCCGGTGGATTTCCATACTCCCGACAACATGCTGTCCAACTGGGCTCGCATGGTCGATGTGGATCTGTTCGTGGACACCATGGGCAACGTGCCCGCGGATCTGATGAACGCCAGTTACCTGATGCTCAAGCCGTTCCGGCTCAATCTGCAGAAATACGTGGGCCTGCTCGACATCCTCGACGACAAGCAGGCGCTGGAAGATTTTCTGCGCATGGAAAAGTGGATCTTCGATTCGCCCGACCTGGCGGGCGAGGCTTTCCGCGAATTCGTCACCGTGTTCTATCAGCGCAACGGGCTGGTCACCGGGCAGGTGAGCATCGGGGGGCAGGCGGTCGATCTGCAGGCGCTCGACATGCCGGTGCTGAATATCTACGCCGAACACGACCACCTGGTGCCGCCGGACGCTTCACGGGCGCTAGGAGGGCTGGTCGGCAGCGACGACTACAGCGAACTGAGCTTCCGTGGCGGGCATATCGGGATCTACGTCTCCGGGCGTGCGCAGCGCGAGGTGCCGGTAGCAATCCATCGCTGGCTGCAGGAACGTGGCGGCAATGCCTGAGATCGCTGCCTGCACGCGCAGGTGACGCTGCGCTGAGCAGGCCCGGCGGCCGTCACGATCCGCAGCGGCCGCGTTTTCTAGACTGTTGGCTACGTTCTGCAGGAGTCTTGCCATGTCTACACCACGCTGTCCCGCTCCCTCAACGATCGCATGATCGCCGGTGTCGTTGGCGGCATCGCGCGCCGTTTTGGCTGGAGCTCCACGCTGCTGCGCATTTTGTTCGTGATCGTATCGATCGCCTCGGCCGCGTTTCCCGGCATCCTGGTCTATCTGATCCTGTGGCTGCTGATCCCCAACCAGGCCGATTGAAGCCGGTAATGCGCGGGCTGCCTGCATTGCAGGCGCTTGGCGCGGTGTGGACGCTGCCCAATACCTTGATCGGGCTTGCGATCGGCGCGGCCGGATGGTGTTTTGGCGCGCGTCCCGTCTGGTCGCCGCGGGAACACGCCGTGGTCTTCCGCGCCTGGCCATGGGGCCCGGGTGGCGCGATGACATTGGGCAACGTGATCCTGCTCAACGGTGCATCGCTCGACCTGCAGTGCAGTACCTACGCGCACGCCGCAGGCCGTTGCCGACATCCACCGGTGCGCCTGGGCGACCACGAGCGCGCGCATGTCTATCAGTACATGCTGCTGGGG
Source organism: Xanthomonas sp. D-36-1 (assembly GCF_017746155.1). Classification (NCBI taxonomy): domain Bacteria; kingdom Pseudomonadati; phylum Pseudomonadota; class Gammaproteobacteria; order Lysobacterales; family Lysobacteraceae; genus Xanthomonas; species Xanthomonas sp. D-36-1. The sequence continues at coordinate 6,960 of NZ_JAGHWR010000055.1, read as the reverse complement.
CCACTGTTTCTGCCCGTATATTTTCTGTGCGGCGGTATCCATGTGCGCAACCCGCTGGAGCGGGCTGCCGATACGTACGCGATGCATGGCCATGGTTGGTGGCCGTGGGAGTTTCAACCCAAGCGCGAGAAGCCGAACAATCCGGACAGCGGATGAGGCGTGCTCTCCAGTTGTGCGCGCAATAAGCCTGCACCAATGGCGCTATAGGTAATTCCGTTGCCGCCATAGGCCATCGCGAACGACACGCGCGGACCGAGTTCGGCATGCGGCCCGAAGAACGGCAATCCATCGGCAGTCTCTGCGAAGGTGCCGGCCCATGCGAACGCACGGCGCAGTCGCATATCGGGCATGGTCTTGCCAATTTTCTTCAGCAGCGTCTTGAGCTTGCTCTGCACGCGTGCGTCGCGGCGCGCGGGAATGTCGATGCTGTCGTCTTCTCCGCCAGCGACCACGCGCCCGTCCGGTGTGCTGCGCACGTACAGATACGGGCGCGCGGTTTCCCACATCATGGTGTGCTTGAGCGCACCCATGTCGCTGTCGTGCAGGGGGTCGGTCACGAAGGCGTAGCTGCTGCGATTGCGCGCCACCGGCTGCGAGAGCCAGCGCTGGTTGCCATAGCCGGCCGCCAGGATCACGTGACGGGCACGCACGCCCACACCGTCTTCGGTGCGCAGGTCGACGTGCGGCTCGTGCGGTTCGATCGAGGCAATGGCGGTGCGGTCGTGGATGCGTACGCCGTACTGCTCGCACTCGGAAAACAGGCGGTAGCAGAGGCGGTACGGGTCCACGCTGGCGGCCAGGCGGCTCAGGATCGCGCCATCCGAGTGCACGCCGTAGTTGTGCCAGAGCGGCTCGCGTTCGATCCATTCCACCGGCAGTTTGTGCGCCTTGCGGGCCTCCAGCTCGCTGCGCAGGTCTTTTATGTCGCGCGGGCGGCTGGCGTAGTACAGGCTGTCCTGGCGCGTGAAGTCGGTGCCGCCGAAGGTATTGCACAGGCCCTGCAGGTCGAGGATGGCCTGCGCGCAGGCGCCATAGGCCAGCGCCGCTGCCTGCATGCCGTGCTGTTTGGCCAGTTCGATCATCGGCGTATCGATTTCGTATTGAAGCAATGCGGTGCTGGCCGAGGTGCTGCCCCAGCCGATGTCGCGCTGTTCGATCACCACCACTTCGTGCCCATGGCGCAGCAATTCGTGCGCAATCAGCGCAGCGGTCACGCCACCACCGACGATGGCGACTTCGCAGACGGTGTCTTGCTCCAGGCGCGGGTAGGCGCGCATCAACCCGTTGCGGATCGACCAGAACGGGTAGCCACTTTTGAGGTCCATGCGGTGTCGATCAGCGAGCAGGCGGATGGCGATTGGACGGCCAAGCGGGGTGAAGCGGCCGTGAGGCGAGCCCGGCCTTGCCGCCGTCACCAAACGGCAAACAGCCGGCGTTAACGTGCGTGGAAAGCTCCTCACGGCGCGCTGGGTATCCTCCCACCACAACGCAGCAACAGCAGCAGAAGAGGGTGTGGGTATGTCGATTGTCCTGTACGTCGGTGGCAGCAAAGATGGCGACAAGGGCGTGGTGCCTTACGGTTTCAGCAAGTCGCGCGCGATGACCGATGCTGGCCCGGAGGTGTATGTCGAACGCATGGTGCCGCTGAAGGATGTCGGCAAGGTGCGCGTGATGGCGCTGGAATCGCTGCACGAAAGCATTCTGGTCGAACGTGCCGCCACCCATTACGCACGTCAGGTCAGCTGAGCGCGGCTGCATAGGTTTACGGCGGCGTTGTCAACGGGTTTCCGTGGCGGGCCGGCACTGCGAAAATGCATTTTTCAGTGAAGCGGTTTACGCCGCGCCGTCATGCACGATAGCCAGCTTGCCCAGCAGATTGCTCGCACCATCGCCGATGAGATCGGTGCCCAACCCGCCCAGGCGCACGCCGCCATCGCCCTGCTCGACGAGGGCGCCAGCGTCCCCTTCATCGCCCGCTACCGCAAGGAAGTCACCGGCGGCCTGGACGACACGCAACTACGCAATCTGGAAACGCGCCTGACCTATCTGCGCGAGTTGGAAGAGCGCCGCGCGGCGATCCTGTCCAGCATCGGCGAGCAGGGCAAGCTCAGCGATGAATTGCGCAACGAGATCGTGGCGGCCGACACCAAGTCGCGACTGGAAGACCTGTACCTGCCTTACAAGCCCAAGCGCCGCACCCGCGCACAGATCGCACGCGAAGCCGGGCTGGAGCCATTGGCCGATGGCCTGTTGGCGGACCCGACGCAGTCCCCGGACGTGGCCGCGGCGGCCTTCATCGATGCCGAAAAGGGCGTGGCCGACAGCAAGGCGGCGCTGGAAGGCGCGCGCGCCATCCTGATGGAGCGCTGGGGTGAAGATGCCGCACTGGTCGGTGAGCTGCGCAGCTGGCTAGGCGATAACGGCGTGATCCGCGCACGGGTCGCCGAGGGCAAGGAAGAGGCCGGTGCCAAGTATCGTGATTACTTCGATCACGCCGAAACGCTGGCGAAGATTCCCTCTCACCGCTTGCTGGCGCTGTTTCGCGCACGCCGCGAGGAAATCCTGTACCTGGATCTGGATCCGGGCAGCGATGCCGAGGCCGGGCACCAGTACGCCGAAGGCCGCGTGGCGCGCAATGCCGGTATCTCCAACGAAGGCCGTCCGGCCGATCGCTGGTTGCTGGATGCGTGCCGGCTGACCTGGCGCGCCAAGCTGCATATGCACTTGCTGTTGGACCTGTTCAATCAGGCGCGCGAAAAGGCCGAGGCCGAGGCGATCGCGGTGTTCGGCGACAATCTCAAGGACCTGATGTTGGCGGCGCCGGCAGGCCCGCGCGTAGTGCTTGGGCTGGATCCGGGCATCCGTACCGGTTGCAAGATCGCCGTGGTCGATGCCACCGGCAAGCTGGTGGCCACCGAAACGATTTATCCGCACGAGCCGAAGCGGCAGTGGGATCAGTCGCTGCAGACCATCAAAAAATTGTGCATGCAGCACAACGTGGAGCTGATCGCGATCGGCAACGGCACCGCCAGCCGCGAGACCGACAAGCTGGCCGGTGAGGCGATTGCGCTGTGCGGCGCGGCCAAATTACAGAAGGTGGTGGTGAGCGAGGCGGGCGCATCGGTGTATTCGGCCTCGGAGTTCGCGGCCAAGGAATTTCCGAATCTGGATGTATCGCTGCGTGGTGCCGTGTCGATCGCGCGCCGTCTGCAGGATCCATTGGCCGAACTGGTGAAGATCGAGCCCAAGGCGATCGGCGTGGGCCAGTACCAGCACGATGTGGATCAATACCGTCTGGCCAAGGCATTGGAAGCGCGGGTGGAGGACTGCGTCAACGCGGTCGGTGTGTACGTCAATACCGCCTCGGCGGCGTTGTTGTCGCGCGTGTCCGGTTTGTCGGGCACGGTAGCGGAAAATATCGTGCGTCACCGCGACGACAATGGCCCGTTCAAGCGGCGCAAGGACTTGCTCAAGGTGCCGCGGCTGGGCGACAAGACCTTCGAGCAATGCGCCGGTTTCCTGCGCATTGCCGATGGCGACGAGCCGCTGGACGTGTCGGCGGTGCATCCGGAAGCGTATCCGGTGGTCGAGCGCATCGTTGGCAGCACCGGCAAGCCGATCAAGGCATTGCTGGGCGACGGCAGTTTTCTGCGTGGCCTGAAGCCGGAGATGTTCACCGACGACCAATTCGGTGTGCCGACGGTGCGCGACATCCTCAAGGAGCTGGAAAAACCCGGCCGCGATCCGCGCCCCGAGTTCAAGGCGGCGCAGTTCGCCGAAGGCATCGAGGACATCAAGCACCTCAAGCCGGGCATGGTGCTCGAAGGTGTGGTCAGCAATGTGGCCGCGTTCGGTGCGTTCGTCGATATCGGCGTGCATCAGGATGGACTGGTGCACATCTCGGCGTTGTCGGAAACCTTCGTCAAGGATCCACGCGATGTGGTCAAGGCCGGCGACATCGTCAAGGTCAAGGTGCTGGAAGTGGATGTGGCGCGAAAGCGCATCGCGCTGACCTGCCGTTTGTCCGATACGCCGCCAGCGGCGGATGGCTCTGCGCAACCGCGCGATGCTCGCGGCAGCGGTCCGGGGCAGGGCAGGCGCGATGGTGGTGGACGCGGTCAGGCGCAGGCCAACAGCAAACCGCGGATCACCGCACCGCCGGCAGACAATGCGCTGGCAGCGGCATTCGCGCGTGCCAAACGTAGCTAAGTCGCGCTTTTGATGGTTTGGTTGATCGGCGTGGTTCGGTGGCGTGGCATGGATCTAACGTCGTAATGGGCTGATCTGCGGCTTGGCTGCAGGGCCCTTGCCCGCTCACCATCGCAGGACACGCTGCAAGTACGTCCTTGTAAGCTCCTTGGCGGCATCCATGCCGCCAAGGGTCACGCGACGGTGAGCGGGCAAGGACCAGTGGAGTTGGTCGGTATGCAGAGTTTTCAACGCAGCTAGCAACCAACGACGCGGTGTTCCTCGCTTTTCAACAAGCCCAGCAAACTGTCTGGTGCGGTGTCCCTGCCGCCATCGGGCCCCCAAGGACGGGTTCACGGCGTGTCCTGCGAACGGCGAGGGCACCGCGCACTCGGCCAAGCAAGCTTTTCACTCTCTCAGTGCTGTAGAAAGTGAAAGCACCCGATGCCGCGAGGTGTCGTTGATTTGGTCAATCAACGACAAGGTGCTGGCCAGCCATGCTCTGGTGCTATCAGGCCTCATCTCGTACTGCGTGTCGGCAAGATCAAGCGTTCGATCAGATCGACCAGGCCTGGCGGTTCCACCGGCTTGCCCATGTGCGCATCGAAGCCGGCCACTACCGCGCGGTCGCGGTCTTCTTCGCGGACATAGGCGGTGAGGGCGACGGCCGGAATATGCCGTGGCAGATCGGCGCGGCCCGAACGCACCGTGCGGATCAGATCGTAGCCATCGCGCACTGGCATCGCGATATCGCTGACCAACACATCGAAGTGCGCGTTCGCCAGGCAGTGCTCGGCAGCGTCCACCGACCCGGCAGCCTGCACCTGCGCGCCGGCCAGCATCAGGAACTGCATCACCGCTTCGCGCGAATCCTGATCGTCGTCGACCAGCAGGACGCGCGCACCAGCCAGGCGGTCGCGGCACTCGTCCGGCAGCGCGCCCACGTGGGGGGTATCTGCCGAGGCAGGGCGCAGGTCGCTCACCCCGTGCTGAAACGGCAACACGATGGTAAATAGCGCGCCGTGGCCTTCGCCCGCGCTGGACGCGCCCAGGCTGCCGCCATGCAGGTCCACCAACTGACGCGAAATCGACAGGCCCAGCCCCAGGCCGCCCACGCGTCGGGTGGTGCCTGCATCGGCCTGACGAAAACGGTCGAACACATGCGGCAGGAACTCCGCCGCAATGCCGATCCCGGTGTCCTGCACGCACAGGCGCAGGCGCTCGTCTTCGACGTCCATCGCCACGCGCACCGTGCCGCCGGCAGGAGTGAATTTCAGCGCATTGCTGAGTAGGTTGGTCAGCACCTGCTGCAGTCGCCCGGCATCGCCGAAGAACCACAGTTCGCCATCGCAAGGCGCATCCAGCTCCAGTGCGATCTTGCGCGTCAACGCGGTCGGCTGCATGAGTTCCAGCGCGCTGCGCACCAACCCTGCAATATCGAAATGCTCGGCCTGCAGGCGGATCTTGCCGGACAGGATCGCGCTCATATCCAGCAGGTCGTCGATGATCTGCGTCTGCGCGCGCGCACTGCGTTCGATGATCACCAGTCCGCGGCCCAGATTGGCCGGATCTGCGATGTCCGATTGCATCAACCGGGACCAACCCAGGATCGCGTTGAGTGGCGTGCGCAACTCATGGCTGAGCGTTGCCAGGAATTCGTCCTTGACCCGGTTGGCATGCTCGGCCTGCGCGCGCGCGGCGGTTTCCGCCTGCAACGACAGCTTGAGCTTGGCATCCACCCGGGTGCGTTCGATGACGATGCCGGCCAGGTGCGAGGCCGAGCGCGCCATCGCCTGCTCGCGTAAGGATGGTAGGTGAGGGCGGTCGTAATAGATATTGAGCGTGCCCAATACCTGTCCGTTGCTGGCCAGGATCGGGGTGACGCAACACGCGGCGATGCCCATCGCCGCCGAGATCGCATGGTGGGCGCTGAAGCTTGCATCGGCCTGGATATCGGTGCAGATGACCTGACGACCCAGATGCGCCGACAGGGCGCAGGGCGGACCCTCCGGCCCGATCGGCGAGGGCTCGAAGTGCCCGCGGTACTCGATCGGAAAATGCGGTGCCGAGCCGAAACTCAAGGTGTGGCGGACCTCATCGCGCACCATCACCGAGCAGTACAACGGGATTTCACCACGTGCCTCCACGCTCAGTGCGATCGCATCCAGCACCGCCGGCAACGGCGCACCGGTGGTGATCAAACTCAGGATCGCGCGGTCGGAGGCGGTGGCATCTTCGATGTGCTTGCGTTCGGAGATGTCGGTGAGCGAGCCGATGTGCCCTAGGAAACGCCCGTCGCTGGCGAAGTGCGGCGACGCGGTGTCGATGCACCAACGGTATTGCCCATCGTGCCGGCGCACGCGGTATTCGGCGAGGAATTCGCCGCGTTGATCGAGCGCCTGTTCGAAGGCGTGCCGCACGCGTGCTGCATCGTCGGGATGCATCACATCCCACCAGCCCTGGTCCAGGGCCTGGTCTTCCCCCTGTCCGGTAAAGTCGTACCAGCGCGGATTCCAGTACACGCAATCGCCTTGCGCGTCGGCCATCCAGATCATCGCTGGCACCGTCTCGCAGAGCGCACGGAAGCGCACTTCGCTTTCGCGTAATTGCTGTTCGAATGCGCGCCGGTCATGAATGTCGGTGTAGGTACCGATCCACTCGCTGATGCTGCCCTCGTCGCCGCGCACCGGTAGCGCGCGCACCAGGTGCCAGCGCGATTGCCCATCGTGACGCAGCAGTTCGCACTCCACTTCTAAGGAAGGTCTGATCAAC